>JAJDJN010000140.1 GCA_030267245.1 Desulfovibrio sp. OttesenSCG-928-A18 | reverse complement strand
TTCGCCCAAAAAACCGCCGTGACCGGACCCTGTCTGTGCCCGTTCACGGCGCGAGAAAGCTTTTTGCTCTAACTACGCTACAAAGTCAACACCTTTTTTCGTCTTTCCGGAAAAAGAAAAAACTGTCAGCAAGTACAGTACCTTACAGCCGAGGATGCCTTTGGCCTACTTCCAGAGTCCCGGCCGGGCGCCCAACTCGATCAGATCCTTGCTGGGGATATCCACCATAAACTCCCCTTCGGCAAAGCTGCCCATCTCGTAAGGCGCGTATATAATCCGCATCCCCTGCGCGGTAAGCGCGATCCGGTGCATTCGCAGGTTTATGGTCTCCGCGTCCAGGACAACCTCAAGGCCGCGCTTGTCCTTTTTGGCCCTGATCTCTCTGCCTATGCGTTCTTCCACGGCCGGGCGGGCGCGCGCGCTGTCGCCGAACAGGTCCTCAAAGGCCAGTTCCTCACCGCTATACAGGTCGTAACTGCGGGCGTCGTAGGTCCAGTTGCTGTGTGCGCCGCCGCTGTACTCCCTGTATTTGTATATTACCGTTGCGTAACGCTCGGATGGGCGCGTAATTTCATAGGTGGTAACGCCGAAGTAGGGACTGGCCGCTTTGCCCTCATTATCGGCGGGTTCCGCCCATTCGTCTTTTTCGGCGGCCTCGGCAAGGGCCGTTTCGGCAGCGGTCTCGGCCGCATCCAAAAACTCCTCGCAAGCATTGTCAAATAACAGTTTCGCCCTGATGGCTATCTCCCCATCCAGCGTGGGGTGCAGCCCCTGCGGGTAGTTCTGCAGCACATAGACCCGTACCCCGGGATGGGTGATCTGCGCGCTCCAGCGCATATTGCTGACCCCGTCCTGGGCCGTCTGCGCCTCAATCAGCCGCCGGGCATCCTCATCGGCGGCACGAGCCGCCGGACAGAGCGCAGCGTTCAGAAAAAGTCCAAGGCCCAGGAACAAAAAAAACAGGCGTTTCATGGCGGCTCCTTTTGCGTATATGCGCCGGCCGGCGTGAATCCGGCGCGGAATAAAACTTACCGAAGACTCAGGGAAGGCCTGGACTGGTGATGGTCGGGCACCGTCGAGGCCCACAGGGTAAGCAGTAGGGGTACCGTGCCGACCACAAGCACCGCGCCCGCAACCAGGGGAACGTGCAGCAGCGAGCTTCCCGTGGCGAAAAGCGCTGCCAGTTCGACCAGCGCCGTCTCCACGATCCCGCTCACGCCTGCCGGGTCCGGAGCAAAACGCTGTGCCAGTTGCACCAGGAGAAACAACAGGACCAGGACGGAATGGGCAATGGCCCTGGATGTAAAAAGTTCGTCTTTCGCCACGGACAGTTTCACCTTATGGGCGCTGGCAATAAAGGCCATGGGGCAGAGCAGGACCAGCCCGGCGCACAGATAGATTCCCAATGCCACAGACCAGAACACGGCGGTAAGAGCCGCTGCCAGCACGAGCAGGCACACGCTTGCAAGGCAGGGCACCGGGCCGAAGCGCTGGACAACGGACCCCGCCACAGCGGCGCTGATGAGCAGGCCCACAAAGATCCCGAGCAGCCCCAGATTGCCGATCTGCAAAAAACTCGCCACGCCCGCCAGACCGCACAGTATGGCCATGAACAGCAAGCCCTCCACCAGAGCCAGAAAATACAGCGGGATATAACGGGAGGATAGGGCGGCAAAGCCCAGTTGCCCGGAAGCGGTCAGAGGGGCATAAAACGCGGGGGAACGGCCGATTACACGGATATTGCCGAAAAAAACCATCGCCAGCAGAACCAGCACGCCGTAGACGATTCTTTCGTCCACAAAACGCATCAGGGCCATGACCGAAGCAATGGCAAGCAAAATGGCGGTAATATATTTGGAGCAGGTAACGCAAAAGCTGTCGTGGCGAATGGCCCGGTAAAAAAGCGCCAGACCGGCGCAAACCACCAGAGACGAACACAGGGCCCCGATGAAACCGGCCGCCAGTTCCAGAATGAACACGACAAAAGCGAACTGCGCGGGAACATACTGCAGGGCAAAAGACAGGCCCTTGGCCGCCCACAACAGCGTCAGGGTCCAGAAAACCAGGCGGTACAGGGTCAGCCCGCTGCCGACCAGAAAGATCCCCAGCGCATAGGTGCCGAGTTGAATGCAAAAGATCCCCCAGGGCGGCAGCAGGATGGCCAGCAGCCCTTCGCCGCTGCCCGCAAGCCCGGCCAGGCCGAAAAGCGAAAAGAAATACAAGAATACCGCAGAATGCTCCGTCCCATCAGAGAAATACTCCGCATTCTCGCGGCCGGAAGAATAGAGCCCCGGCCCCTGAACACCCATACAGGCCTTCCCTTTGTTTATACGGCTTGCCGCCGCAATCTGTCGTACATGCCCCGGCGGCCAAAGGGCCGCCGCCCCTTTGGAATCCACGCCAGGGGCACAAAGCTCTCTTCTCTGGTATGCTTTGCGCATACGCCTGTCAATGATGCGGCGCCCGCCTTGACCAGTGTGCGCCTTAGAGCTAGGGTACCGGGATTAGCCCTTTTCCTGCTGCGGCCGCTGCCGCGCGAAAGGCCAGCCGGCTCCGGGCGGCGGCGGCCGAAGGCGCATCCGGCCGGCAACGCTTACGCCCCGAGGCATTTTGTGGACTATTCCGCCGCTTTACCAGCCGACGCCGCAGAAGCTGAAGCTTTGCCCCTGCCCCGGCATGTGGCCGTGATCATGGACGGCAACGGACGCTGGGCCAAGGCAAGGGGACTCACGCGCTCGGACGGACACAAGGCGGGTACTGAAGCGGCCAGGGCAATTGTGGAGGAATGCCTGGCCATCGGCATCCCCTACCTGACCTTGTACACCTTTTCCCGCGAAAACTGGTCCCGGCCGCCGGACGAGGTGCGCTTTTTATTTGACATGCTGGTGGAGTTCATCACCCGCGAACTGCCCCTGCTGGAAAAACGGGGCGTACGCCTGAGCATCCTGGGCGAAATGGCCGAACTGCCTTTTACGGCAAGAAAAACACTGCAGCATGCCTGCTCACGCACGGCCGCCGGCAACAGGATGACCCTGAACCTGGCCCTCAACTATTCCGGCCGGGAAGAGATCACCCGCGCCTGCCGCAGGTATATGGAATCGGGCGCGCCGCCCGCAAGGCTGACGCCCGAAACCCTGGCGAATTTTCTGTATACCGGCGGACAGCCGGATCCGGATCTGCTCATCCGCACCAGCGGCGAACTGCGCATCAGCAATTTTCTGCTCTTTCAAGCGGCATACAGTGAGTTCTATTTCTGCGACACCCTGTGGCCGGATTTTACCCCGGCCGAACTGCACAAGGCGCTGGTTCACTACGCCAAACGCTCCCGGCGTTTCGGCGGCGTGAAAGAGGCTGGCTAACCGCACTGTGTAACGACGCTTCCCTTCATACACCAGACCGGACAGCTATCAGGACAGTTCATGCATTTGACATCACACCAGAAACGTATCGTCACGGGCCTTGTGCTGCTGGCGCTTCTCATAGTCTGCATCGCCAAGGGCGGCCTGTTCATGCTGCTGCTCGTGCTGGCGGCGTCGCTTCTGACCCTGTACGAATTCTTCTGTTTGTACTGGCCGGGTACGGTATACATGGGCCGCAAAATTTTCGGCCTGGTCCTCGGCGCCCTTGTCGTCCTGTCGCAAAGCATGGATCCGCTCTGGACCATGACCATTGTCTGTCTTGGATTTTTCGCGGCGGGGATGCTCTTTCTCGCCAGGTTCGGGCGCGGGGATGCCGAGGCGCGCCTGGGACATTACGCGCCCCTGCTGCACGGAATCATTTACATCCCCCTGGTGCTGCAGCTTGCCCTGTACCTCGGACCGGCGGAACAGGCTCTGGTGCTGCTGGCGGCCGTCGCCTCGGACACCGGCGGCTACTATGCCGGCACCCTCTGGGGCAAACGCAAGCTCTGGCCTTCCATAAGCCCCAAAAAAAGCTGGGCCGGGCTTTTTGGCGGCATGTTCCTGTGTGTGCTGTGCACCGTCATCACAGGCCCCCTGGCCGAGGCTTGCGACTGGCGCATGATCCGGCTGCCCTTCTGGGGCTGGCTGCTGGCGGGACTTTTTCTGCACCAGGCGGCGGTTTTCGGCGATTTTTTTGAATCCGCCCTCAAGCGAAGCCTGAACATCAAGGATTCCGGGGCGATACTGCCCGGACACGGAGGCATGCTCGATCGCCTGGACAGTGTGCTTTTCGTGCTGCCCGCCTTCATGATCCTGCGCCTGCTGGTGCGCATACTGCAAGGCTCGTAAGCGCATGCCGCGCTATATCTCCCCGCTCCCGGATCCGGCAGGGTCAAAGACCTGGCCGCGAAAGCTCGTCATCCTCGGCAGCACCGGCTCCATCGGGCAATCCGCCCTCGGTGTTCTGCGCCTGCAAGCGGAGCGCTTTCGCCTGCTCGCCCTGGCCGGCGCCCGCAACATCCCCCTGCTGGCGGAACAGGCAAAGGAATTTCGCCCCCCCCTGCTCTGTACGCTGACAGCCCCCGGCGCTGCCGCCCTGCGCCAACTGCTGCCGGCCGGATACCAGCCGGAAATCCTCTGGGGCGAAGCGGGCTACGAGGCCCTGGCCAGCCTGCCAGAGGCCCATACCGTACTTTCCGCCCAGGTGGGCGCGGCCGGGCTTCGCGCCACCTGGGCGGCGGCCGAAGCCGGAAAAGTCATCGCCCTGGCCAACAAGGAATCCCTGGTCCTGGCCGGAACGCTCCTTCGCAGCCTCTGCGCGACCACAAGGGCCAGCATCCTGCCCGTCGATTCCGAGCATAACGCCATATTTCAATGTCTTGCCGCCTGCATCGCCAGAAGCGAAAGCGCCGCTGACGGCGAGCTGCCAAAAAAGCGCATGCGCGCCGAGCCGCACGCGGCCGGAAACCAGCGCGAAGCTCCCGAAAGCCCGCGCCGCCCCGAAACAGCCCCGGAGCTGCCTGAAAACGGACTTTCCCGGCTCATTCTCACCGCTTCGGGCGGCCCATTTTACGGTAACAGCCCGGAGGAACTGGAGCGCATCCGACCCGAACAGGCCCTCGCCCACCCCACCTGGAAAATGGGCGCGAAAATAAGCATTGATTCCGCCACATTGATGAACAAGGGCCTGGAACTTATCGAAGCGGCCCACCTTTACGGGCTGCCCATGTCGGCCATCGAGGTGCTTGTGCACAGGCAATCCATCGTGCACTCCCTGGTCGAATTCTCCGACGGCTCACTGCTCGCCCAACTCGGAGAACCTGATATGCGCGTGCCCATCGCCTACTGCCTCGGCTGGCCCTTGCGCCTGAACACGGGCGTGAAAAAACTCGGGCTCGCGGAACATGGCTCCCTGAGCTTTGCCGAAGCCGACAGCAGGGCCTTTCCCTGCCTTGCCCTTGCGCGCACGGCGCAGGAACATGGCCGGGGCAGCCCGGTCGTGCTGAACGCGGCCAACGAGATCGCCGTGCAGGCTTTTCTGGATGGGCGAACCGGCTTCACCGGCATCGCCCGCCTGGTGCGGACCTGCCTGCAAGCGCACATGGACGGCGCCTACTCCGTCCACAAGGCCCGCTCTGAGCCGCAAAGCGTGGACGAGATTATGGCCCTGGACGCGGAAACCC
>JAJDJN010000014.1 GCA_030267245.1 Desulfovibrio sp. OttesenSCG-928-A18 | reverse complement strand
ACCTGTAAATTGCACGAGGCGCCGAGGGACTTTGCCCCTTCAGACTCCCCCGGCAGGGGGCAACGGCCCCCTGCACCCGCGATTGGCCCTGCAATCGCGGTCGTCGCGCGCGGTGCATGGCAGGACCTGTGCGCTCACAAATGGTTGTCAAGGGGCATGTCTTTTACAAAAGCCGTTGCGCAAGGCGCACCGCTTCCACCGCATCTTTGGCATAGTGCGCGCCTATGGAGCGCGCGAAATCCTCGCTCACCACGGCCCCGCCCACAAGCACCCGTTGCGGCAGGTTCTTCTGGCGCAGCAGCGCCACTGTTTCGCGCATGCGCACCATGGTGGTGGTCATCAGGGCGGACAGCCCGATGAGGCCGGCGCCGCTCTCTTCGGCCGCCTTGACGATGGCGGCGGCCGGGACATCCTTGCCCAGATCCAGCACCTCGAAGCCGTGATTGCCCAGCATCAGGTTCACGATATTTTTGCCGATATCATGTATATCCCCCTCCACCGTGGCCATGACGATCAGGGGCCGGGATTGCGCCCGGCTGTCCTTTTCCAGCAGGGGCTTCAAAAGCGCAAAGGCGGCCTGCATGCTTTCAGCGGAGCGGATGAGCTGGGGCAGAAAATATTCCTTGCGCTCGTATTTGGCCCCGACCTCGGTGATGGCCGGGATCAGCCGTTCCCGCACGATGGAAAAGGGTTCTTCCCCGGCATCCAGGGCTTTTTGGATGCGTTCTTCCACAGCTTCGCGCCGGCCGGCAATGACCGCCTGTTCCAGCAAGCCGGACAGGGCCGGAGCGGCCGCCCCGGCAGCGGGATCGGCAAGGGGGTCGGCGGCGGCCCCGATATCGGAACCTGTATCGGGGCCGGCAACAGAACCGGCAACGGAACCGGCCGCTCCAGGCGCGCCGCCTTTGTCCGGGACTGGGGCACCTGCGCCTGCTCCGCCCCGGGGGGCATAGCCTGAATAGCGGGCGATAAAATGCCCTGCTCCGTCGTCATGGCCGAGGAGAAGATTGGTGGCGTCAATGGTTTCCATAAAGCGGGCGTTGGCCGGGTTGGCAATGCAGGCGTTCAGGCCCGCCGCCGCCGCCAGGCCGAGAAAGGCGGCATTGACCAGTTCCCTGGCCGGCAGGCCGAAAGAAACGTTGGACAGGCCGCAGACCGTAGGCAGGCCGATTTCCCGGTCGCAATAACGGATAAAATCCAGACATTCTTTGGCGGCTTCGGGGTTGGCCGAAACCGTGAGCACCAGGGCGTCCACCAGCGCCAGGCGGCGGGGCACGCCAAGGGCTTCCATGCGCAGGAGCATGTCTTCGACAACGGCGATGCGCTCCCGGGCCAGAACCGGCAGCGCGCCGCCGCGCAGGGGCAGCAGGATAAAGGGGGCTCCATGGTCGCGGCACAGGGGGCCGAGGCGTTCAAGGCGCCCCTCCTCCCCGCTGATGGAGTTCACCAGGGGCGAGGCGGGATAGACGGCCAGGGCCTTTTCCACCGCCTCCATGTTGGAGGAATCGATGGACAGGGGCAGGGGATGCAGGGAACAGAGCCGCGAGACCAGATCCGGCAGCAGCGCCTCCTCATCCACCATGGGCGCTCCCACGTTCACATCCAGAGCAGGGACCCCGTTCATGAACTGTTCATCGGCAAAGCGCAGGGCGGTGCTGAATTCTCCGGCCCGCAGTTCCGCGCCGAGCTGTTTTTTGCCGGTGGGGTTGATGCGCTCTCCGATAATGCGCAAGGGATAATCCGGCCCGATGCGCAGCAGGCGCGAACGGGAGCTGAGCGCCACCCCCCGAAAGCGCGGGCGCGGCTCCGGCCTGGCAAGATCGCGCACGGCCCCGGCAAGGGCGGCGATATGGGCCGGGCTGGTGCCGCAGCAGCCGCCCACGGCCTGGGCTCCGGACCGGGCAAAGGCGGCGGTCAGGGATGCGAACTCCTCGGGGCCGAGGGGAAAAACCGTGCCTCCGTCCCGCAGCAGGGGCAGGCCGGCATTGGGCTCGACAAGCACGGGCACCGGGGACGCGGCCAGCAGTTCGTCCGCCGCCGCCCGCATCTCCACCGGGCCGGCGCTGCAGTTCATGCCGATCATGTCCACCCCGAGGTTGGCCAGGGTGGCGGCGCATACTGCCGGATCCGAGCCTGTCAGGGTCACGCCGTCCTCGTAGGTCATGGACACGGCAATGGGCAGCGAGCACTCCCGTCTGGCCGCAATGACAATCGCCCGCGCTTCTGCTATATCAAATTGTGTTTCGGCCAGAATGAGATCAACGCCACCCTCGAGCAGGCCCCGGATTTGCTCCTGAAACGCGGCGGTGAGTTCATCAAAGCCCGCATCGCCCAGCGGACGCAAAAATTTGCCCGATGGCCCGACGCTGCCGGCCACAAAGACCGGCCGGCCGGCGGCGGCAGCCGCCTTGCGGGCCGATTGGGCCATGCGCCGGTTGAAATCCCTTGCCTCCACGCCGGGGGGAAGCTTGTAGGAACTGCCGCCAAAAGTGTTGGTGGTGAGCACGTCCGCGCCCGCAAGGACATATTCCGCATGGATGCCCTCAAGGATATCCGGCCGCTGCAGGCAGAAGGCTTCAGGATTCTGCCCCGGCCCGAGGCCGCGCAGTTGCAGCATGGTGCCCATGGCCCCGTCAAAGAGCAGGCGGGCGCCGGATTCAAGCAGACTACGGAAGGAAGGCATAGCTTTCTCCTTGCGCGGCTGTGCCGCGCCGGCTTTGCATTATTTTACCATGCATTTACTGAAAATCATTGAAAAGAACAAACAAAAATCCTATACAGCAAGCGAACGTGAAATTCCACGAGAAGTTAAGCATATGGCAAAAAATACAACGAGCACAACCTCGGCTGCATCGGAAACGAAAAAGGGCGGCAGGACGTCGCTGAAGAAGCAGGGGGCGCGGGGCAGGAATAAGTCCGACGCCGGCCCGGCTCCGGCCGAACGGCAAGGGCCGGAGAAAGAAGACGAAGAGCTTGAAAACGGCGATGAACTGGACGATATCGACAGTTCCGAAGATGTGCTCCCCCTGGTCCTGGACGAGGAAGGCGCCCCCCCTTCAAGCGCCGCGCTGCCCATTCTGGCCCCCGATGCGCCCGGCGCTCTTGCCGTGTTCACCCATCGGCCGCCGGAACGGACCCGCGACAGCCTTCAGCTATATCTGCGCGAAATAAACCGCTTCCCCATGCTCAAGCCGGATGAAGAACTGGAGTTGGCCCGAAGGGTGCGGGATCAGAACGATCCGGATGCGGCCTTTCGCCTGGTTTCATCGCACCTGCGCCTTGTGGTGCGTGTGGCCATGGACTTTCAACGCCGCTGGATGCAGAATGTCCTTGACCTGATACAGGAGGGCAATGTAGGCCTTGTACGTGCGGTAAGTAAATTTGATCCGGAAAAAGGCATCAAGTTCTCCTATTACGCCACCTTCTGGATTAAAGCCTACATCCTCAAATTCATCATGGACAACTGGCGTCTGGTCAAAATCGGCACCACCCAGACGCAGCGCAAGCTCTTTTACAATCTGAACAAAGAGCGCCAGCAACTCATCACCCAGGGCTACGATCCTGACGCGGCCATGCTGGCGGAGCGCCTCAACGTCACCGAGGAGCAGATTGTGGAAATGGAGCAGCGCATGGACTCTTCGGACATGTCCCTTGACGCTCCCATGAATGAAGAGGACGCCGGCGGCGCAAGCCGCATGGACTACCTGCCAGCCCTCGGTCCGGGCATCGAGGAAACCCTCGGCAACAGGGAAATCTCGCATATGGTGCGCGAGCGTCTGGCCACCCTTGCGCCCACGCTGAACGACAAGGAACAATACATCCTCGACCACAGACTCCTGTCGGATGAGCCGGTTACCTTGCGGGAAATAGGGGATCGCTTCCATATTACCAGGGAACGCGTGCGGCAGATCGAGGCCCGGCTGCTGCAAAAGGTTCGCGATCATCTGGTCAGCAACATCAAGGACTTTTCACGCGACTGGATCGAATAAGCATGCCCAGCACATTCATTGCGGCCCGGGATTTCCCGCGCACAAGCCCCATTTCGGACAAAAACGGCGGCGCCGTCATGTCCCAGGAAGCATTTTCTCCCGCCTGCGCCCTTGCCCCTGCCAACAACGGGGGCCTTTTTTCAAAACAGGCCCTGGCAAGGCCCGGGCGCTTGGCCCGGACCCTGGCCGGTCTCTTGCTCCTTGGCGCTTTTTTTGCGGGCGCACTGCTGTCGCCCCCCTGGGCCACCGAGGCTTGGGCCGCCTCCGGAGAATCCGGCGCCACGGATCGGGATCTCGCCCGGCGCATCGACCCCTCCGCCTGGAACCTGAGCAGCGAATCGGAGCTGTTTTATTACTATCTGCTCTTGTCCGACAGCCTGATGGTCAACGACCGGCAGGCGGTTTCCCTGGCCATTGAAGGCCTGATCCGCCTCGATCCCTCCCTGCCCATCTTTCAGGACAGCGCCACCATCCTGCTGGCGCGCGGCGAATTCGCCAAGGCCGAGACAACGGCCGAACGCGGCCTCGCCCTGTTTCCCAACGACACGCTGCTGACCCTGCTCCTGTCCAGCGCATACAGTGAAACCGGGCACCTGCCCAAGGCCCTGACCCTGCTTGAACGCCAGCATGCCAGAAACCCCGCCGACCAGCAGCTCAAAGAAGCGCTGGTCAGGCTGTACCTGGCGGCGGGAGAAACGGACAAGGCCTCGGCCATCCTCAGCACCATGAGCAAATTCGAGGATAACGAGGAGTCGGAGCTCTTCAGGGCCCGCGTGCTCGGCACTGTTGGCCGCTATTCCGAAGCCAGGCAGGCCCTGCTGGAACTGCTGGAAAAATCGCCGGACATGGTTGAGGCCTGGGGGGAACTCGGCTTCATATACGAACGCGAAAAAAACTTCCCCAAGGCCATTGAAGCTTACGAAAAGGCCACGGCCATGCAGCCCGAGAACCAGGAGATCTGGTTCCGCATCTGCGCGCTGCAGATTGAAAACGGGCTGCCCGATGAAGCCATGCAGACCCTGGAAAAGGCGGCGCCGTCCGTGGGGCTCTATATCCAGGCCTCCTTGCGCTTCGCCGATGCCGGGCATTATGACAAGGCCATGCAGTTGTTGAACAAGGCGGCCATAAACGGGGCAAACCCGGATGAACTCGCCCTGTTCAGTTCCCTGTACCAGCAGGAATCATCCAAGGACCCCCTGAACGGCCTGCCCGCCCTGGAAAAAATCGCGCCCGAAAGCCCCCTTTACCCCGCCGCCCTGCAGCAGAAGACGCGCATCTATCTGCAGGCCGAACAATACGACAAGGCCTACAGCACCGCCCTTGACGGCCGCAAGGCCTTCCCCGAGCGCAAGGAGCTCTGGGGGCTTGAGGCCTACGCCCTGGTCAAGCTCGGCAAGAACGAGGAGGCGGAAAAGCTGCTCAAGGATTCTCTGGAGCGCTATCCGGATGATACGGAGCTTCTCTACTCCCTTGGCGGCATCCAGGACCAGATCGGCAAAAAAGACGCGGCCATGCGGACCATGGAACGGATCATCGCCGCCAACCCCAGGCACTACCAGGCCTTGAACTATGTGGGCTATACCCTGGCCGAAAGCAACAGGGAGCTGCCCCGGGCCTACGAACTGATCAGCATCGCCCTTGAGGAAAAGCCCGACGCCGACTATATTGTCGATTCCATGGCCTGGGTGCTGTATCAGATGGGCCGCCACGAAGAAGCCTGGGAACATATGCAGCGCTGTATCGAACTTGGCGGCGATGACGCCGCCATCTGGGAACATTACGGCGATATCGCCCTCAAACTGGGAAAAATGAAGGAAGCCCTCAAAGGCTATACCGAAGCTGTCATACGGAAACCGGACAATATCGAAGAACTGCGCAAAAAACTTGTCCGCCTGCAAGCGCGACAGTAACTCTTGGGAACTACCGCCATGACCGCCACCACAGCCAAGCCGGCCCTTTTCTCCTCAAGCGCCGTTCTGCGCTGCCTGCTTCTGCTTCTGCTCACCCTGAGCTGTGCCGCCTGCTCCACCACCAAGGGCAAAGGCGGCGCGCAGCCCAAGCCGCCGGAGCCGAAGATTGTGGAAACAGAGGACAAGGCCGTGCAGATCTGGCGGCGTTTTGTCGCCCGCACCGATACGGCCGAGACCATGAGCGGCCCCTTCCGCATCAGCGCGAACCTGCGCTATACCGACGATGCCGGTGAAAGCACCCGGGTTTCCGCCCTGCTCTGGGGCAATGGGGAAAGCGCCTCCCCCTACCCGCTACGCCTGGACCTGGTGGCCGGCGTGGGCACGGTCGTGGCCAAGGCCAGGGAAGACGCCGACTCTTTCATGCTATACAGCCCCGATGAAAAAACGGCATACAGCCACCAGGGCTACGACAAGACCCTCAGTTCCTTTGGCGTGCCCATACCCCTGTCCCTGGGCAATTTGACCCTGCTGCTGACCGGGCGCGGCGGTCACCTGTTCCGCCCCACAGGCGCCGAGAGCGCTTCCGGCGTACCCCAGGAACACGAACTGACCGCAAAGGGTGCCACTTACACCATACCGGGCGCCCCCCTGCCCGGAATCCTGGAACTTTCGAGCGTCGGCGCCCCTCTGGCCTGGCGGGAGTCAAACCCCAAGGGCTGGCAGATGGAGTTCGAACCCAGCGAACTCAACCCGCTGCAGCCCAGAAAGGTGAGCATGTCGCATTCCACGGGCTACAAGGCGATCATCATTGTCAAAGAGCTTGAGCGGGTTTCGCCGCCCTATTCCAGCAGCCGTCTCTCCCTGGCCCTGCCCCCCGGCACGCCGGTGCGCCCGCTGAACCAATAAGGAATACGCCATGCTGCCTGAAGCGCTTTTTATCGCCTCCGACCATGCCGGCTTCCAGCTCAAGGAAGATCTGAAGGGCCATTTCACCGCCAGGGGCTGGAAGCTGGAAGATCTCGGGGCCCACTCGGAAGAAAGCTGCGACTACCCCCTGTTCGCCCACGCCCTGTGCGCCGCCGTGCTGCGGACCGGGCACAGGGGCATTCTCATTTGCGGAACCGGCCTTGGCATGTGCATGACCGCCAACAGGCACCAGGGCATCCGGGCGGCCATGTGCACCCATGAGTTTCAGGCGCAAGCGGCGCGCAGGCACAACGACGCCAACGTGCTCTGCCTGGGCGCGCGCATCACGGCCCCCGGCCTGGCGCGCGTCCTGGCGGATCTTTTTCTGGAAACTGCCTTTGACGGCGGCCGCCATCAGCGCCGGGTGGAACTGATGGACGGGATCTGACCGCCCCTTCCCTTTCCGATTACCAGGAGTTTTCATGCAGTTGTACAACACCCTCGGCCGGCGCAAGGAGGAATTCGTTCCCAGGGAGCCCGGCAAGGTGGGCCTCTACGCCTGCGGCATCACGGCATACGACTACTGCCATATCGGGCATGCGCGCTCGGCCGTTGTGTTCGATGTGCTGGTCCGCTATCTCAGGCACCTTGGCTACACGGTGACCTTTGTGCGCAACTTTACGGACGTGGATGACAAGATCATAAACCGGGCCAACGAACAGGGCGTGGACAGCAAAGAGATTGCCGAACGCTTCATCGCCGCCTTTCATGAGGACATGGACCGCCTGGCCGTGCTGCGGGCCACGGTGGAGCCAAAAGCCACGGAATATATCGGAGACATGATCGCCCTGTGCGAAACGCTTATCGCCAAAGGCAGCGCTTATGCCACTGCCTCGGGCGACGTCTATTTCCGCGTCCGCTCCTTTGCCGGCTACGGCAAGCTCTCCGGCCGCAGCGTGGACGATCTGCGCTCGGGCGCGCGGGTGCAGCCCGGCGAGGAAAAGGAAGACCCCCTCGACTTCGCCCTGTGGAAAGCGGCCAAGCCTGGCGAACCATCCTGGGACAGCCCCTGGGGCCAGGGGCGGCCCGGCTGGCACATCGAGTGCTCGGCCATGAGCGAGCGCGAACTGCCCCTGCCCCTGGACATCCACGGCGGCGGGCAGGATCTCATATTCCCGCACCATGAAAACGAAATCGCGCAGAGCGAGGCGGCCACGGGCAAAGAGTTCGCCCGCTTCTGGGTGCATAACGGCTTTGTGCAGATCGATTCGGAAAAAATGTCGAAATCCCTGAACAACTTCAAGACGATCAGGGAGATTCTCGAACAGTACCTGCCCGAGGTGCTGCGCCTCTTTCTTCTTGCCAGGCATTACAGAAGCCCGGTGGATTTTACGGCCGAAGCCATGGACGAGGCGGAAAAAAACATCAAGCGCCTCTATGAGACCCTGCGCCTGCTGGAACAGAGCCTGGAAAAGGACGCGCCAAAGTCGGGCGACATCCCCGCCGAACTGCAGGCCGAATACGAAGGGATCTGCGCCGCCTGGGACGCGGCCATGGCCGACGACATGAACACGGCCGCAGCCCTTGGCCACAGCAATACCCTGTTCCATCTGATCGGGCGCATTCTTGACGACAAGGCCCTGCGCAAAAACCGCGCGGTCTGGGAACTTTTGCGCGAAGCCAGGCAAAAAATCGCCGGCCATGCCTATGTGCTCGGCGTTCTGCTCCATGAACCGGACGCTTTTCTGCAAGAGCTCAAAGAATGCCGCGCAAAACGCAAGAACATAGACCCGGCGGTGGTGGAGCGCTTGCTGGAAGAACGGCGTCTGGCCAGACAGAACAAGGACTTTGCCGCCTCCGACGCCTTGCGTGACGCCCTGGCCGAACTCGGTGTCGAGGTTCGCGATACTCCGGGAGGAGCCGTGTGGGACGTGGCCTGAGCGCAGGGCGGAAAGGGAGCGATGCCATGGCCGCCCCAGTTCGCATATTGCATGAAAGGCGGGAGGGGAGCCCCATGGGGCCGCCCGGCCGCCTTATCTGCCTGCTGCTCTGCCTTGTCCTGTTCTGCTCGGCGCTGCTCCCGCCCGTCACAGCCCTTGCCCTGGGCGATTTCTCCATTCAGGATGAACGCAAGCTCGGTGAGAAATTCAACGTCCTGATCCGCTCCCGCCTTCCCCTGGTGCAGGATTCGGAAATCGTGGATTACTGCAAGGGCATCGTCGATCGCCTTGCAAAGACACTGCCCCCGCAGCCCTTTCCCTTTACCGTAAGCGTGATCCGGCATAACGCCATGAACGCCTTTGCCTGCCCGGGCGGCTACATTTTCGTGCACACCGGCCTTATCATGGGCGTGAACAACGAATCCGAACTGGCCGGGGTGCTTGCGCACGAAATAGCCCACGTCACGCAGCGCCATATCGCCCGGCGCATTGAAAGCAGCCAGACAACGACCCTGCTGACCATACTGGGCGCGCTGGCCGGGGCCTTTCTTGGCGGCCAGGTCGGCCCGGCCGCTCTTGCCGGTTCCATGGCGGCCGGACAGGCGGCCATGCTCAGCTACAGCCGCACCGACGAACGCGAGGCGGACCAGGTGGGTATCGGCTACCTGACCAAGGCAGGCTACCCGCCGCAGGGCATGGTCAACGCCTTTGAAATCCTGAGCAAGCGCCAGTGGATGGTCGGCGGCGACATCCCCTCCTACCTGTCCACCCACCCCGGGTTGCAGGAGCGGGTACGGGACATGGGCGTGCGCGTTTCCCTCCTTCCGGCCGATGTGCGGCAAAAAAAGGACCAGAACGCCGCCTTTTTGCGAATCCAGGCCCTGGTACGCGCCCGCTACGGCGACCCCGCCGTCGCCTCGCAGGCCTTTGCCAAACAGTTGGGACAAAGCGGGCAGCGCTGCGTGGCCCTGCTCGGTCAGGCGATCCTTGCCTCACGCCAGAACAGGATCAACGACGCCACCGGCTTTTTTGACGAGGCCATGCGCTGCGCCCCCAAGGATCAACTGGTTATCCGGGAGGCGGGACGCTTCCACTACACCAAGGGCAACAGGCACCGGGGCAACTCGCTGCTGGCCAGCGCCGTCTCCCTGAACCGCAACGATACCTATGCCCTGTACTATTACGCCCGCAGTCTGCAGGATCAGGGCAGGATCAACGACGCCCTGCATTTCGCCCTGCTGGTCAACCGCAGGGTGCCGGACGATTCCGAGATCCATGAACTGCTGGCCCGGCTCTACGCCCAGGGCAACCGGCTTTTTCTGGCCAATCTGCATATGGCGTACAGCGGGCTTTACGCCAATAACGAAAAACGTATGGAACAATTCCTTGAAAAAGCCAAATCCCTGGCCAGAAGCCCTGAGGACAAGGGCAACCTGGAGCGTTTTGACCGCCTGTACAAGGAACGCAAGGAATTCTGGTAAAACAACACCGCCGCCCTTTACCGGGCTTGCGCGGCAAAACGCGGCGCAGCTCCGCCCCGATACGAAAAAGAGACTATTATGCAACTAAAGGGAACAACCATCCTGGCGGTACGACACCGCAACAGCGTGGCCCTGGCCGGCGACGGCCAGGTAACCATGGGGCAGGCCATTGTCATGAAACACAGCGCGGTCAAAGTCCGGCGCCTGTATAAAAACTCCATCCTGGCCGGATTCGCCGGCTCCACGGCCGACGCTTTCACGCTTTTCGAACGCTTTGAGACCAAGCTGGAAGAACACAGCGGCAACCTGTTACGCGCCGCCGTGGAAATGGCCAAGGACTGGCGGCAGGACAAATACCTGCGCCGCCTTGAAGCCATGCTCCTTGTGGCCGACCTTAAAAACACCCTTGTCCTTTCCGGCAACGGCGACGTGATCGAGCCGGACGACGGCATTGCGGCCATAGGCAGCGGCGGCCCCTACGCCCTGGCCGCCGCCCGCGCCCTGGTCCGGCACATTCCCCAGGCAAGGGCGGAGGCCGAAGACCGGCCAGGACTGATGGACGCCGAACAGATCGCCAGGGCGGCCATGGCCATCGCCGGAGAAATCTGCATCTACACCAATACGGAACTGACGGTGGAAAGCCTGAGCTGGTGAAAGCGCTCCCCAAGCCATGAATCCCCTGCCCGTCATCCTGCGCCACGGCTGCAAGATAAACTACACCCTGCGCGTACTGCGGCGACGCCCCGACGGCTACCATGACCTGGAAAGCCTCTTTCTTCCCCTGTCCCTGCCCTGCGACCGCCTTGAAATCCGCCCTTTGCCGGACCAGGATGGGCAAAAAGTCGAAAGCGCCCGGAACGCGGAAGGACGCCCTTCACGCCAGGCGCGCTACGGACGCCCCGGCCGGGCGCCGGCCCAGGGTCTGTGCAGGGTCGAGTTCGTCCGGGCCGAGGAAGCTGGCGGGGTACGTGAAGCTGACGGGGCACGCGAAGGGGAGGCCCTGGGCGCGGTCCATCCTCTGGAGGGCGTGGACCCGGCCGACAATACCCTTACCAGGGCTTACGCCTGGTATGCCGCCCGCACAGCTTTTGCTCCCGGCCTTGCCATTCGCGTGCACAAGGGCATTCCCATGGGCGCGGGCCTTGGCGGAGGCAGCGCCAACGCCGCCTGCCTGCTTGCCTTTTTGCAGCAGGAGGCGGCGCGCTCCGGCCTGACCCCCCTGAGCCGGGAGGCGCTCTTGTCGGGGGCTTGGCAGATCGGGGCCGATGTTCCCTTTTTTATTCTGGGCCGAGCGGCCATGGCCAGGGGCACAGGCGAGATCCTTACACCCGTGCCGAACCCTGTGGCCGGACTGTATCTGCTACTGCTCTGCCCGGGCATAGGCGTCCCCACCGGCTGGGCTTACGCGGCCCTGGACGCGGCGCGTGGAGATGCGGCTCTTTGCAAAAAAAGCGGCAGGCCCGAGCCGCCGGAAAAAAATACGAAAGCGGAGGGGAGCTTGCGCGATCTCTGCTTGACAGGCCGGCAAAGTCAGGCTACTAACTCTCTCGCTCAAGCGATGGAGCCGGCAAATGACTTTGAAGGTCCTGTTTTTGCCCGCTTTCCGGAACTGGGCCGCCTCAAGAGCAGCCTTTATGCTCTGGGCGCGGCGCAGGCAGGCATGAGCGGCACCGGGTCGGCGCTGTTCGGACTTTTTCGGGACGAAGACATGGCGCTGGCTGCTATGAAAACACTTGCAAGCAAAGGCTTTGCAGTGTATATGCAGCAAATGGCCTGACGATGCAGGGGTGTAGCCAAGTTGGTAAGGCAACGGGTTTTGGTCCCGTCATTGCGAGGGTTCGAGTCCTTCCGCCCCTGCCATTTTTTTCGGATCTTTTGCTTGCCCCGATGGCGCGGCACAGCGCGCCGTGTTTTTTTCCAAAGCGCTTCAATGTGAAAACGCTCCCGAACTGCCGCCGCTTTGAAGTTGCGGCAGTTTTTTCATGACTCAAGGCCGGCTTTTTGCGGCCGCATCCAGGGTACAGGTTCTCCATGCCCGGCACGCTTAAAATCCTCACCGGCACCTCAAACCCCGAGCTTGCCGCGGCTATCTGCAACCATCTCGGCTGCAGACTGACGCCCACCATGTGCGAAACCTTCAGTGACGGAGAAATTCGCATTGAAATCGGAGACAACGTCCGGGGGGACGATGTTTTCGTCATCCAGCCCACCTGTGCTCCCGTCAACTTCAACCTGATGCAGCTGTGCCTCATGCTGGATGCACTGAAGCGGGCGAGCGCCTGGCGGGTGACCGCTGTGGTGCCATATTACGGCTATTCGCGCCAGGACAGAAAGGTCAGCCCGCGCGCGCCCATCAGCGCCAAGCTCGTGGCCGATTTTCTGGCTGCGGCCGGAATGCACCGGCTGGTTACAGTGGACCTGCACGCCGGGCAGATCCAGGGTTTTTTCAACCTGCCCGTGGACAACCTTTTCGCCCAGCCGGTATTTCTCGACCACATACGCCAGATGGCCAGCGACGTGGTCATGGTCTCGCCGGACGCGGGCGGCGTGGAGCGCGCCCGTTCCTATGCAAAACGCCTGGGCGCAGGCCTGGCCATCATTGACAAACGCCGCGACAAGCCGAACCAGGCCACGGCCATGCACGTTATCGGCGATGTGACGGACAAAACGGCTGTTGTCATTGACGACATGATCGACACCGCCGGCACCATGGTCGCGGCGGCCAAGGTCTTGCTGGAAAACGGCGCCAGGGAGGTCACTGCCTGCGCCACGCACGCCGTGCTCTCGGGGCCGGCCATAGAACGAATCAGCGCTTCCGAATTTTCCCAGGTCATTGTCACCGACACCATTCCGGCCGGCGACAAGCTTGGAAACTGTTCCAAAATCAAGGTGCTTTCCGTGGCCGGGCTTCTTGCCAAGGCCATCCACAACATACATACCGAATCCTCCGTCAGCGTGCTCTTTGTCTAGGAGCCCCGGAAAGCTCCGGGAACTTCAAAAAGCGGGGTCGGCCCGCACGGCAAAACGCGTCTCCGTCAGCAACGGCGTCTGTCATGGCTGAGGATCACAAGGAGTAACCCATGTCTCAAGGTCTGAGCCTTGCCGTAACCCCACGTAGCAAAACAGGCAAAAACGCCAACCGCCAGCTCCGCGCGCGCGGCATCATCCCCGGCGTATATTATGCGGCGAACGCCGAAAGCATCCCGGTGCAGGTAAACGAAGCCGCGCTGATGAAACTCTATGCCGTCGCGGGCCGCACAGCGGTCTTTGACCTGCAGATCGAAGGCAAAAGCACACAGCCCGCCCTTATCTGGGATGTCGAATATTATCCCACCAAAAACCGTTTCCAGCATGTGGACTTTTATGGCGTCGACCTGGACAAGGAACTGAAAATCAGCGTTCCCCTGGAGTTTTCCGGCGTTGCCAAGGGCACCAAGCTGGGCGGCAAACTGGAAGTATACCGGGAGCAGATCCATGTCCTGAGCAAGCCCCAGTCCCTTCCGCAAAAAATCGTCGTGGATATTTCCGGCCTTGACGTGGGCCAGGGACTGCGCGTGGCGGATCTGGCCATGCCCGAAGGCGTACGCGCAAGCTACGACACCAACTATGCCATCATTACCGTGATCATCCCCGGCGCGGGCAAGGATGACGAGGGCGAAGACGAGGCCCAGGCATAGGCAGCCAAACAGCATGAGCAAAGTGCCTCCGGCGGCCAGAGGGCGTCGGAGGCACTTTGCAATCCCGGCCAACGGGCTTCGCACCTTTGCAATCCACCGCAAGGGGCATGCTGCACCTTGCCCGATATTTCCAATATTCGCCGGTGCGTGGGGGCGCTTCCCCTGCCGGGGAGCCTGAAGGGGCTTCGCCCCCTCAGCGGCCCATGCAATTTTCAGGCTGACGCTTATAAGGACCACCATGGCCCCGGACGGAATCATTGTCGGGCTGGGCAATCCCGGCAGGGAATATGAACAGACCAGACATAACTACGGTTTTATGGTTCTGCACGCCCTTTTGGACGCCTGCGCGGACGAAGGCGCGGTGAGTTCTCTTGCGGGATGCAAAGACCCCTATGCCCTGTGGCGCTGCAAGCGCCGGGGGGGGGGAATGGCTCATGGCCGCCCCGCTTACCTATATGAACCGCAGCGGCGATGCAGTGCAGCGCATCAGCGCCTATTACAAAGTCCCTGCGTCCGGCATCCTCGTTCTGCATGACGAACTCGACCTCCCCCTGGGGCGCATGAGGATGAAAACGGGCGGCGGGCACGCGGGGCACAACGGCATCCGCTCCATAGAGCAGATGCTCGGCACAGCGGATTTTTACCGCCTGCGGCTCGGCATAGGCAAACCGGCCGGTTTTGACAGCGCCTCCTTTGTGCTTTCCCGTTTTTCCGCCGATGAACGCGTCATCCTTGAAAAAAGCATTGCCGCGGCCGTGCACGGCGTCGGCATATTCATGGAGCAGGGCCCTGCCAGGGCGCAGCAGTTCTGCAACGCCTTTTCCGCCCTGCCGGAGCCGCCGGCCCCCCCCCCGCAAAGACCCTCCAGACTGAATATTGCGCTAAAACCGTAATAAATCCACCTGGCTTGCGCATTTATGCACAAGGGCTGGACTAATATCCACCTTTGGGCTATATTCTCTCAACAGCCTCGTAATCCGCCTGAAGAACCTGACCGAATCATCTCCTTCTTGGTCGCGCGTGCATTTATAGCACAACCGGACGGGCAACCACGAAAACTGGTGTCTTTCGACACATAACTTTTCTTTTGCAACAACGGCCTGAGCATGAGCCAAGGAGTTCTCCCGTGTATACCCCTGAACAGCTAGTCGTATATCCCGCACAGGGTGTCGGCGTCATCGAGCGCCTGGAAAGACAGCGGGTTGGCGGGCTTGAAGCCGAGTTTTACATCATCCGCATTTTTACCAACAATATCACTGTAATGGTGCCTGTGAACAATGCCAGGAACGTCGGCCTGCGCAGCCCCTGCTCGGCTACCGAAGCCAACGCCGTTCTTGATTCCCTGCGGGATCGCAGCACCTTTACCGGCTATTCCGGTCAGAACTGGAACAGGCGCTACCGGGAGTATTCCGAACGTCTGAAAAGCGCTTCGCTTCTGGACGTGGGCTATGTGCTCAAGGAGCTCATCCTGATCAGCGGGGAAAAAGAGCTGTCCTTTGGCGAGCGCAGATTGCTCGAACAGGCCATGGGTTTGGTAACATCCGAACTTTCCTGTGTTCTTGACCGTGAACCCGGCGAGATCAAATCCCATATCGAAAACTTCTACGCCGATGTGCTCGCAAAACCGGAAAAAAGCTCCTGAACCCCTTGCCATGCGCGGAAACTTGCGCTAGACAGATGTGGCCTTTCAGACTTTAAAACGCTTCACTGAAAGACGCATCAGGGCATATCAACAACTTACGTGGGCGCTTTGATTATACCCCGACAGCCGCTGCCGTATAATTCGGACCGATCCCCATATCCTTGACTTGCGCTTTTACCGAAAAATCCCGGTATCGTGCGTTGCGCCGTGCCTGTTATATCATGATACAATGTGCTGACGGTGCGGAGTGAAAGACTAGCGGACCGTAGCTTCGCCAGAACGGACAGATGCGCCCCATGCATCTTTTCGTGTTGCCCGGGGTGGAGCCTTTCGTGTTCCCGTCTTCACTGGGCCGGCAAGTGTGAGCTCACGCCCAGCCGAGCCAAAGGCGCCACTCGAAACACCTTTTTGCTTTTTTGCCGGCGCAAACTGACACGGCGCCGGGCGGCGGCTTCGGCTATCATGTTTCAAGGCGCATCCTCCATCTTGCGCACAACCTCAACCCCTTCCATTTCTCTTTATGCGGAAAAAGAAAACCCCCACAGCGACGGAAACATTGGACGCGGGCATGAATTTGTCCGAGCTTAAGGTCAAATCAATGACCGATCTCATGGCCCTGGCGGACGAATTCAATGTCGAAAGCGCCAGTTCCATGCGAAAACAGGAACTTATTTTTGCCCTGTTGCAGAATTGTTCCTCACAAAACGGATCCATCTACGGCGATGGCGTGCTGGAAATACTGCCCGATGGCTTCGGCTTTCTGCGTTCGCCCTTGTGCAGCTATATGCCGGGGCCGGATGATATCTATGTCTCTCCGTCGCAGATACGCCGTTTCGGCTTGCGCAAGGGGGATATAGTTTCCGGGCAGATACGGCCGCCCAAGGAGGGGGAACGCTACTTCGCCCTGCTAAAGGTCAATGAAATCGGCTTTGAACCCCCGGCCAACGCAAAAAATCTCGTTCTTTTCGACAACCTCACCCCCATTTACCCCGACCGGCGCATGACCATGGAAAACGGCGAAAAAGCCTATTCCGGCCGGGTCATCGACCTTATGGCCCCTGTGGGCTGCGGCCAGCGCGGCATTATCGTCGCCCCGCCGCGCACGGGCAAAACCATCCTGCTGCAAAGCCTGGCCAACGCCATCAACGCCAACAACCCCGACATCTATCTTATAGTGCTGCTCATTGACGAACGCCCGGAAGAGGTGACGGACATGGAGCGCACCGTCAAAAACGCCGAGGTTATTTCCTCCACCTTTGACGAGCCCCCCCAGCGCCACGTGCAGGTATGCGAAATGGTGCTGGAAAAGGCCAAGCGCCTTGTGGAGCGCAAACGCGACGTGGTCATTCTGCTTGACTCCATCACCCGCCTCGGGCGCGCGTACAACGCTGTAACCCCCTCATCCGGCCGCGTGCTCACCGGCGGCCTGGACGCCAACGCCCTGCAGCGGCCCAAACGCTTCTTCGGCGCGGCGCGGAATATTGAAGAAGGCGGCAGCCTGACCATTATCGCCACCGCCCTTATTGACACCGGCTCGCGCATGGATGAAGTTATCTTTGAAGAATTCAAGGGCACGGGCAATATGGAAATCTACCTTGACCGCCACCTGGCCGAAAAGCGCGTGTTCCCGGCCATGGACATCAACCGCACCGGCACACGCAAGGAAGAACTGCTGCTGCCCGACGATGTGCTCAACCGCGTCTGGATACTGCGCAAAATCCTGGCCTCCATGAGCCCCATAGACAGCATGGAGTTTTTGCTGGACAAGATGCGCGGCACCAAGAGCAACGCGGAATTTCTCAATGGCATGAACAAGTAGGATTGCGCTATGGCTTCCACAGCACCCCTCCCCGGCGGCGGGGCCGGACCGCCGGCCCTTGGGGCTCTGCTAGATTTTCTGGGTGAACGCTCCCTCAGAATCAAGGCTCTGGAACAAGAGGCCATTGCCGCCCTGCAGGAAAAAAAAGACCAGAACGCCCACCGCCGGCTCATGACCGAACGCAGCCAGCTCATTGCCGCCCTTGATACGGACAGTCTCCCCCTGATCACAGCCTTCAACGCCGCTTCCGGCCCGGAGTCTTCCACAGCCAGACTGGCCGAGGAAGCGGCCCGGCGCCTGAACCGCTTTGCCCGGGGCGGGCGCAACGCCCTGCGCCTGGACTCCATTTTTTACATGAGCGCCCTGCTCTACCCCGATGAGCACCGTCCGGGCGAGCCGGACAACCTGGAACGGCTGATACAGGAACTTGCCGCCTCCGGCGTCTGAGGAGCGAGCGGATGTTGTCTGTTGCCGCATGGTCCTTACCCGCCCGGCCCGCACCGGCGCCGGCGCCATTTTCGCCGCTTTTGCTGCTTTGCCTGCTCTGCTTCTGCGCCATCTGCGGCAGCGCCGTAGCCGCCGCTCCCGCCGGCAACTCCACTTCAGAAGCGGGCATGAATCAACCCAGTGAACTGCCCGGATACTCCATCGGCGCCCTGCGCGAAATGGCGGATCTGATCCAGCGCACCGGGGTCGGCACGGACAAAATCCCGGCCCTTGGCAAAGCCCAGTTCATGTCCATCTCCGATGCCTCCCTGTCCATGGAAAACGATGAAATCGTGTTCATCGTGCATTACCCGGGCAATCTGGTCCGCATTTATCCCCAGCGCGTTCTGGTCTGGCATGAAATCGTCAACGACGTGCTGCCCGACGCCAGGGGCAACACCCCGCAGACACGGGTGCCGGGCGTGGCGGAAACAGCGGGTGAAAGCTACACCATCAGCTACAGCCCCCTGACCGGCTCCGTTGTCGCCTTTCGCTCCATGGCCGGCAAGTACCCCTCCACCTTCGGGGTGACCGGAACCTTGCTCAACGGCAACAGCGTGCTCTATGACCGCATCAGCCGGAGCCTCTGGAGCCAGCTTATGGCCGTCTGCGTCGAGGGCCCCTTCCGGGGCAAGCGCTTGACGCGGGTGCCGGTGCTTTGGGCACGCTGGGGCGGAACCAGGGAGCGCTACGGGGGACTGCACAGCAGCTTCAACGGCAAGGCCGAAGTGCTCTCCCGTTCCACGGGCTTTCGGCGCTCGTACGGAAAAGACCCCTACGGCAGCTACCAACGGGGCGACACCTACTACGACAACAGCGCCCTGCCCTTTCCCGTCTCAAGCCTCGATGTGCGGCTGCCGGCAAAAAGACGCATACTCGGCCTTGAAATAGATCAGAGCTTCGGCGCGGTGCAGGTGGACGCGGTCAAGCAGATGCGGGTCTATAACTTTACCCTGGGCATGGTGCCGCTGGTGGCGGTGTACGACGCCCAGCTCGACGCGGTCAGAATCTTTGACCGCAGACTTCCGGGGCTTCCGCCCGAGGAACCCCTGTCCTTCATTATTTTTGAGGACAAGCTCATGGACGAGCAAAGCCGCAGCGAGTGGGACGTGACCGGCAAAAGCAGTTACGGCCGCCTGCGCGAAAAAGAACTCAGCCCCGTCCTTGCCATAGACTCCATGTGGTTCGCCTGGGCCTCATTTTACCGGGGCTCGCAAATATTCCCTCCCCCAAAATTTTAGATCATATTCACTTTGAGCAAGTGAATATGATCTGGGGCTTTTCTCCAAATACCGCGAAAAGTCTAATTTTTTCTCCAGCAGGGCGCGCCGAAAAAAACGGGCAAAGGCGTATTGGACATACGGCAAGGTCAATTTTTTCGGCGCAACGCAGCCAGAAGGAAAAATCCGAAACGGATTTTGAGCTAAAGGCACGCTGCGCTGCCCGCTTGCGGGCCGCTTGCGACAGCAAGCGGCCGCCCCGATTTTGCGCGAAGCGCAAAATCCGGGCTAATGCGCGTCACCGGCGCTGCTTGAAGTCATGCGCGAAACTTCCAGCACATTCTCCACTTTGCGCAGCCTGTCGAGGGAAAGCAGCAATTGGGCGATATCCGCTACCTCGATGATCATTTCGATTTCCGAACGCCCGTCCACCAGGGCGCGAAAGCTTCCCGAAGCAATGTTCACCCCGCCGCTGTCCAGCACCCCGGCAATCTTTGACAGCATGCCCCGCTTGTTCAGGCAGAGTATATGAATCCGGGCCGGGAAGGGTTCCTCCTTGCCGCCGCCTTCCCAGTATACGGAAATCAGCCGTTCCGGCTCCATCTGGCTGATGGTCGGGCAGTTGGCCGTATGCACCGCCACCCCGCGCCCCCGACTGATATAGCCGATAATGGAATCGCCAGGCACCGGATTGCAGCATTTGGCAAAACGCACGAGCATATCGCCCATGCCGCTGATGACCACGCTGTCGGCCCTGGTGGGTTTTGTTTCCGCAGGCGTGTAAGCTGGCGGAGCCTCTTCTTCCTCCACTTTGGGCAGCAGCAGATTCAGAACCTTGCGCGGCGTTATGCGGGCGTAGCCCACTGTGGAAACAAGATCGTCCACCGTCGAGAAGCGCAACTCCTGAGCCGCCTGCAGCAGGGAGCCGTCCTTCATGGCCTTTTGGATGTTTACCCCGAGCCGGCGTCCCTGCTTTTCCAGCATCTCCTTGCCCAGTGAAATGCTGCGCGCCCGCTCCGCCGTGCGGATGAAATGCTGGATGCGCGTTCTGGCCTTGGCGGTTTTGACAAACTTGAGCCAGTCGCGGCTCGGGTGGCGATGCGGGGCGGTGATGATCTCCACCGTATCCCCGCTCTTCAGGGGAGTGGAAAGGGGCATGAGTTTGCCGTTGATCTTGCTGCCGGCGCAACGATCGCCCACTTCGGTATGGATCTGGTAGGCGAAATCCACCGGGCTTGCATCTTCCGGCAGTTCTTTTACCGCTCCGCGCGGGGTGAAGACGTAAATCTCGTCCTTAAAAAGGTCAAAACGCAAGGAGCGCAGGAACTCCTTGGAGTCGCTCTCCACCTTGGTCCAATCCAGCATTTCGCGCAGCCAGTTGAACTGCTCCACGTCCTTGGCCTTGACCCGGCCGCCTTCCTTGTACAGCCAGTGCGAAGCCAGGCCGTGCTCGGCAAGGCGGTCCATCTCCTCACTGCGAATCTGCACTTCCATGCGCTCGCCCCTCGGCCCGATCACGGTGGTGTGCAGGCTCTGGTACATGTTGGCCTTGGGCATGGAGATATAATCCTTGAAGCGCCCCGGCACCGGAGTCCAGGTGGCGTGCACGAGGCCCAGGGCCGCGTAGCAATCCTTGAGATCCCCCACAATGGCCCTGAAGGCGATGATGTCGTGCATCTCGTCCAGAGAAACGTTCAGGGAGTTCATCTTGCGGTAAATGCTGTAAATATGCTTGATCCGCCCCTTGATTTGCGCCTTGATCTCGTTTTTGGCCAGGATATTTTCCAGGATGGAGATGACGGACTTGATATACTCCTCGTCATCAGCCCTGTGCCGTTCAATCCAGTCCGCGACCAGGTTGTAGGCCTCGGGGGCGATATAGCGAAAGCTCAGATCCTCCAGTTCCAGCTTCACCCTGTGCAAGCCCAGGCGATTGGCCAGGGGCGCATAGATGTCCATGGTTTCCTGAGCTATGCGGTGCTGCTTTTCCGGCTTCATGTACTGCAGGGTGCGCATGTTGTGCAGGCGGTCGGCCAGCTTGACAAAGAGCACGCGCATGTCTTCGTTCATGGCCAGGATCATCTTGCGGATGTTCTCGGCCTGCTGCGCCTCCTTGCTGTCAAAGGCAAGCATGCTGATCTTGGTCACCCCGTCAACAATGTCCGCCACATCCTCGCCAAAAGACTCGTCAATATCTTCAATGGTCGCCTTGGTGTCTTCCACGGTGTCGTGCAGCAGCCCGGCCGCCACCGAGGCGCCGTCCATGCGCATGTCGGCCAGGGTATAGGCAACGGCAATGGGATGGGAAAGATAGGGCTCGCCGGAAAGCCGGGTCTGGCCGGCGTGGGCGGCGGCGGCAAATACATAGGCCTTGCGCACCAGTTCAACGTCCTCCGGACTCTGGTAAGCGGCAACCTTGTCGAGTATGTCCTGAATGCGGATCATTGCGCCTGTATCCTGTATCGTTGATCATCCAGGGGGACCCACCATTCCCTGCTGTTGTGCGTCAGCCCCAGCGGGGCGGGCTCAATCCCCTGAAAACGCTTTTGCACCGCCGTCAACTGGTACGGGACGTATAAAAAGCTGTAGGGCTGCTCCCGGTGCAAAATTTCCTGGAACCGGTCATAGGCTTTTTTGCGCAAAGCGCGATCCAGGGTGGATCTGCCGGCCTCGAGGCAGGCATCCGCCTCGTCATCGGCAAAACCGACGACATTGAGCCCCACGCCCCGGCGCGAAGAATGCCACACGTCGTAGCCGTCCGGGTCGTGGGGCTGAGTCCAGGCAAGGACCACCGCATCA
>JAJDJN010000139.1 GCA_030267245.1 Desulfovibrio sp. OttesenSCG-928-A18 | reverse complement strand
CAAAGACGCGCTGCGGTGATTGAAGAATCACAAGGGCTGGAAAACTGATGGGGCCGGTTGGCCTTCTCTTGTGACCACTTATGAAAAACAGCTTGCAGAAACAGTTTGGTGAAAACTTCAAGCGAATCAGAAAACGAAAAAAGCTGTCTCAGGAAGCCGTTGCTGAGCGCTCTGGAACAACGGCTTCGTATATCAGTGAAGTCGAATCAGGCAATGCCAATCCAACATTACAGACAACGGGAAAACTTGCCGCAGGGCTCAAAGTGGAAGTGATGGAGCTTTTCTATTTCGGACAGGCTCCTGCCGCTCCGGAGCAGATCAAGAGCAGAATCAAAGCCATTGTAGATGGAACAGACAATGAAGCGATCACGAATTTATATGATGCGGTACTGGAAGCTTTTAAGCCGCCGGGATAGTTTTGGAACCTGACGCTATTTTTTTCATGGTTTTTTCTTCCTGTGTTTCGCGTTGAGCCGAAGGTGAATAAGCCGCCCCGCAGGGCAGGACAGGAAGAAGAACACCGAAAAGGTGGGCCTTCTTCCTCTGTCCTGACTCCGAAGCGCATTGTGATCTTTTGTGTTCATTGGTTAAAACGACGCACCTTGACGCTTTGCGTCAAAAGACGCCAGTTGTGGACGAAATCACAAAAGACAACCGAAGTTCACCAACGTTACGTCATGTATTGTGGGGTAAGGGATGCCTGAGTGCCCTGCATCCCTTTTGCCTCAGATCAATTTTTTCGGATCAATGATGGCAGTCCATTCAAAGCGGCTCGGCTCCTTTGACTCGCCGTGAGGGGCACCCAAGGGCTTCCAAGGGACCGGCTTCAATACGGGGCGATTTTTTCGCTTTCCTGAGGAGTGCATCCGCTTGCCCTTGCCCCGCACATAGTCGCAGAAAGCCGAATAGCTGCACGTTACCCGGCCTTGTTCTTTCATATGTTCATAGACCATGCGGGCGCTGTAGCCCCTGGTGAGCAGGGCCTCCACATCTTCACGGCAGGCATAGTATTCTACGCGGGCTGAACTGTGCCTTCCTGCCGTGACTGTCGGCCTATCACTCATGCTCTGCCTCCTGTTGCTGGCTGCTGACATGGTTAATGAGCGCTGTGATGTCTTCAGCCCTCCATACGGTAGTGCGAGGGCCAAGTTTGATCGGCTTGGGGTAGCGCCCGGTGCGGCAGCCTTCCCACCACGCGCTTTTGCTGACGGGAATAACGGCCAGAACCTGCGGCAGGCGGAGAAAGCCATAGATGGGGATGATGGGAAATTGTTTCTGTGACATGAAAAACCTCATGCTGTTAAAAGAACAAAAAAAGAGCTTCCTTGGACACCGGGTTCAAAGAAGCTCTGGGCTTGCTCAGTTTTTGAAGCACGAGGCTTGCTGGACTGTTGAAGAGCAAAGTTAATCACAAGCGGCCCGCTTTGTCCAGACACGTCATTCACATTTTCATAATTCTACCAATAATGTCTCTGGGTTATATTCGAAACTCGTAGTCCAAAGACGTCCAATGCGGTCTGATGGCGTTTTATTACTACGTCGATCGGGAACTCATTTTTTTTTCCGCTTTCAGTTTGTCCAAATAATCGGCATAGTCCTGCATCATTTTTCGGCGCTCTTCCAGGTAGGACCGCGCGTTGATCTGGTTGTAGGCCAGCTTGACCTTGTTCGGTTCAACATGGGCAAGCTGCAATTCAATGTAGTCGCCGGGATACTTGAGTTTTTGATACAGCGTGGTGGAGGCCAAGCCCCGGAAGGCATGGGTAACGAACGATTCGCCTTCTTCTCGGGTGCTTTTGTAGCCCAGACGGCGCAAGACCTGGATGAGCGCGTTGGTGCTTATCGGCTCGTTGGGTTTGCTTTGGGAGGGGAAAACGTACTTTCCACCCCATGAGAGAGGCCTGACCTCTTCAAGCAGCGCCAGAGCTTGCCGGGAGAGCGGCACAAGGTGTTCCCGGCGTGACTTCATCCGCTCCGCCGGTATCAGCCATTCCGCCCGGTCAAGGTTGACCTCGCTCCATTCCGCTCCACACAATTCCGAAGCACGAAGAAAAACATATGGTGCGAGGCGGCTGGCAACGCTTGTTGTTTTCGTCCAGCGGGCCTTGCTTTCGTCAAGGGCGAGGAGAAGGGCGGCGACCTGCTCTTCGGACATTTCCTGATAGAAATGGCGTTTGACCGGCGAAGCGGGAATGGTACGCCGGTATTTGGCGATTTTTCCGATGATGGAGGAATTGTCGAGCATTTCCATCAAATCGGCATGTTCCAGCACATTCCTGATAAGGTCACAAGCGCGTTTGGCGGTTTCGCTTTTCCCGTCTTTGACCAGGGGGAGAATGGCGGTATCCACATCGGTCATGGAAAGCGCGTTGACGGACCTGTTGCCGAGCGCCGGGTACAAATGGCCTTGAAGGCGCTCCCGCTGACGCTTCAGGTGACCCGGAACCCAGGACAGCGATTTTTTATCCAGCCATGCTTCGGCAACGCGGATGAACGTGTTTTCCTCGTGTTCCTGTGCTATTTGATTCGCTTCGATTTTTACCCGTCGTCTGGTCGCGTTGGCCTGTGAAAGCCGCACACCGTCTTTGGCGGTCTTTTTGGCGTCTTCGGCGAGAGCCTGCGCCTTTGCCAGCGAAAGCTCGGGGTATTCGCCAAGCTTTGAACGCTGGCGTTTCCCTTCGGCATCGTAATAGCGCAGATACCACGTCTTCGCAGTTTTGCCGCCACGGTTGACCGTTACCCACAGAAACAGACCGCCGCCGATGGCGATTTTCTGCGTCTGGCCTGGGATGCCTTCGAGCTTGCGGAGTTTGAGGTCGGTAATCGTTGCCATGTTTTTCCTCCTGTTTCAGAGAGGTACAAACCATGGGTACAAACTTTGTCGGGACGGGTACAAGCTTCGCAATGTTTGTACCCTTTTTTGCCGCATTCTACAGGTCTACGCTGAATGTGGCTGGAAAACAAGAAGTCCCGGAAGCCTTGTCTCTCAAGTCTTCCGGGATTATATCGTCCCTTTCGGGATTATATCCTGGTAGCAAGGGAGGGATTTGAATAAAATTCATAACAGTCAAAGATAAATAGCTATTTTTAAATAGATGCGGAGACCATTACCCAATTTATTACCCTTTTCGACAATGTTGACTTTCGTGCAGATTGCACATATGTTAGGACGACAGCAAGGGGCCGCACCCGAGCCAGCGGGTAACGGCCCTCGACACCAACAGGGCCGAGCCCACGTCGCCGTGACTGAATTTTTAGCTCCCCTGGATGGAAAAATCAACCCGAGGAAGTTCGCCATGACAACCGACAAGATTCGCGAAATTGACCTGCGCACGGAAGAAGAACGTGCAGATGATCGGCCCATGAACCTTTACCTTACGGACGCCGGAGATGTTCTTTGGGCCAATGAGGTGCTGTGGCACCCCTGCCCCGCCACAGGAGATCGCGATCATGTCACGGCGCGTATAATTGTAGACGCCGGTGTATGGGTCGGAAGCGTTGAATCTTGGCGGGAATCCATAGCCCGCAAAGTGCATGAAAAGCTGAGAACAGAGGCAAAATAAAAAATGGGCAACCGCAATATGGGGCGCCCGGTGACGACGCCGGGGGGCACCACGCCAACAGCCCGCATACGGGCCGCCAAGGGGTGGAGCCAGAAAAAAATGGCCGAGGAATTCGGCGTTGACAGGGGTACCATATCCCGATGGGAGCGCGGCGAGAGCGAACCGCCAGGCCCGGCAAAAATACTGATGGACAAGTATTTGGCAGAGATAACGGAGGGAGCTTAGTTGCGCACCCCCAACGTTCACCTTACAAACATGACCAAGCGCTACCCTGATGCTTGGCACTTGTCCGACACGCTGCGTCAGGACCGTGGCCGCGACGGGCTGCCCGACTGGCCCGCATGGTGCTACCTGCCCATGTCGGGGTGGTACGCCATTATCAGCCAAGCCACGGGGCAGCAACGCCTCGCCCCGGAGCAGGCGGCGGACATATCGTGCCTCGCAGCCCTGGGTGCATGGCGCTATACCCAAGGCATATACTGTATACAACCCGATCTGCTATCCGCCTTGTCCAGCACAGTACCTACCGGCGATTTGCCTGTTGAAGTGATCTTACGCATGCCGGAATGGTGTGTGTATATTGAGACGGACGGTCTGGACTATGACGGCATGCCGCTGGCCGGATTTTTCGCCTACCTGGAGCATGACGCCAACACGGAGCGGGCCGAGTTGCGTTTAGTCCTTGCGTATCAGGACGGGAGGCTCGCAGGCGGCACCCCGTTGCACCTGGGCCCCTGGACGGTGACTGAGGCTGTAGACCGCGCTATGAGTGAGGCCCGCGTTCACGCCCACCGGATCCCCGGGGCGGCGGACCGGCTAACCGACGCCGTTGTGGAGCGGGCAGCGCAAAGCTCATACTCGCTTGTGTCGCTGCTGCTTTACTTATGCTCGGACGAACCGGATATAGCCGGACATGTCCCCGGCACCTACCCCCGACACCCTGCCCCGAAAAAGACCAAAAAAGGCCTACGGCTCTTTCCTCCGGACAAGCCGCACATCTGGCGCGTGGGGGAGGTTGTAGGGGAGGCGCTGCGCAAGGCACAAGTTGGCTCTGTCGCAGTCGGTGCAGACATGTCGGGCAGACGTGGCACAAGACCCCACATCCGCCGGGCGCACTGGCATGGTTACTGGACTGGACCCCGGAGCGGTTCGGATTCCGACAAAAGACGTTTTGGCTATCGCTGGCTGCCGCCTATTATTGTGGGGATAGACGATTAGAGTATCTTTCTTTAAAGTGGGCCTATGTTGGACGCCGACAAAATGAAAGCGGAACAGAAGGCCCTTGATACACTTGAAGACATCCGCTGTCAGAAAAATGTATCCCTTGCGGAGCTTGGCAGACAGGCTTTCCCTGATAAGGCGGCGTCGCACATGGTCATGCAAGCGCTACGCAAAGACCGAGGCGACGGGAAAAAACAAAGACTTACGCTCGGAGATTTTTTGGCTATTTGCACTGCCCTGGGGGAAGACTCCATAGAAGTTCTGAAACTGGCATGGGGAAGAAAACAAAAAAAGTAAAAAGATATTTTTTTGCTTGACGCGAATAAGAAAATTTCTTATGGTGACTTTGCTGACCGTGGCAGAGGTCGGCCCCCGCTAAACGCCAAGAACCGGGGAGCGCCGCAGAAGCAGAGCGAAAGTGCCGCACGGCGCGGAGTAGTTTTGTGGAGCGAATTGCGCAAAGAAAGTTGGCTGGGCAGTAGACAGGGGACACCGGGTGAACGCGGTCCCTGCGCCGAGAAAGCATCGTTCACGAGGCGGCGCTGCCACTAACGAGCGTCGAAGGCCGCCTGAGACCCCCGAACAGCTATCGGGGTTAGACACGCCGGAGCGGGTAGCGCCCGCTCAACTTTCCTGGCGGCTTCTTCGGAGGCCGCCTTTTTTATGGGCAGGCTACCCCATCCAATACCACCGCCCGCCAACCCTCACCGCCAGCCAGAACAGCACCGCCTTGACCCGCCGCCCGTCTTCCCATAGGCAGCGGGCCAGCCGCCAATCCGCCAGCCATCGGTCCCGCCGGTTGCCGCCTTCGTAGTAGGCCACGTC
>JAJDJN010000138.1 GCA_030267245.1 Desulfovibrio sp. OttesenSCG-928-A18 | reverse complement strand
GGCCTCGCGCAAACGAGAGCGAAAAATTTCGTTGCCGGCCAACTCCGCCGCGAACAGCTCGGGAAAGCCGCCGCCAAGATAGATTCCGCTCAAGCCAGAGGGCAGCGCCCTGTCCCGCAGGGGGCTGAAGGGCTCAAGCTCCACGCCGCAGTCCCGGAGAAAATCCAGATTGTCCTGGTAGTAGAAGGAAAAAGCTTCGTCCAGGGCTATGCCGATGCGCATCCCGGACCGGATTTTTATACTGCCGCCGACCCCGTATTCCTCGCCGTCGCGCCGAGTGCCGACGTGCTCCTCGCCGTCGCGCCGAGTGCCGACGTGCTCCTCGCTGTCGCGCCGAGTGTTGCCGTGTTCCGCGCTGTCGCGTTGGGTGCCGCCGCGCTCTGCGCTGTTGCGTTGAGTGCCGCCGCGCTCCTCGCTGTTGCGCTGGGTGCTACCGCCTTCGCTGCTTGGGCGCTCCTCGCTTTCCAACTCGCTGCACGGGCTCTTCTTGCCTTTGAGCCAGCTGTTCAGGCCCGCCTCGGTCGCATGTCCTACAGCCTCGCGTTCCGCACCGCCGCACGCTCCGTGGCGGAAATGGCGGTCAGGGAGGGGAGCCGCCTTTGCGGCGGTACGGCCCGGCCTTTGCGCCGCGCTTGGGGCGCGGATTACTTCATCGCGTTCCGCCGCCCCTGCGGCAGCAATTTGTGCCGGAAGCGGCGGCGCGGCCAGAGCAAGGGCATGAATTCCTTCCAGATCCATTCCCCGCTCCACGGCATCGGCCAGCAGGCGCAGGTGCTCGTCAAGCCCCTGCTGCTCCGCTGCCGGCACAAGGCCAAGGTGCCTGTGGGGCAGGGCGGGCACGGCCCTGTCGGCCAGATAGCCAAAGCAGGGAATGCCGCTATGATCTTCAATGCATTGCCGCAGAATGGAATAGTGTTTTTCACCCGAAACCCGGTTCAGAATGATGCCGGCCACAGCGCAGGGCCGGGCAAGGGGCGGCGGACAAAAAGAGGCAAAGCCGCTGACCGTGGCCGCCACACTCAAAGCTGCGCCTTTGGCGTTCACGATAAGCAGCACCGGGCTGGCCAGGATTTCGGCCAGATGCGCTGTTCCGGCCTCTGCACTCACGCCCAGGCCGTCAAAAAGTCCCATGACCCCTTCAATGATCGCCAGCCCGGCGGAAGAGCCGTTGCCCTGCCCGCAGCCCTGCGCAGACAGGGGAGGCAATTCCCCCTGGCCCGGTGCATCGTATGGCATGGCGGAAAAGATGCGCCCCCCTTGAAGATCTGCAGGCGGAACATGAAGGGAACGCTCCTCCCCCCCGCCAGGCGGCAACGGCAGGCCAGGGGAAAAATCCGTGCCGTCACGCTTGAGGCTGAGGGCATGGCGCAGAAAGATCCCCCGCAGCATCCCGGGCGGCATGAGCCAGGGGTCAAGGTTGTATGAAGAACACCCGCAAGCCCTGGCATGAAAAGCCGGATCAATAAAGTCCGGCCCGGCCTTGAAGGGACGCACGGCAATGCCTTGGCGCGCAAAAGCCCCCATAAGCCCGAGGGCAATGCTGGTCTTGCCGCAACCACTGTGCGTGGCGGCGATCACGAGACGGGGGTGGCGGGTTTCCATGTGGCGTTGCGGTCCCTGCTGTGTGTAAGGAATTGGTTCGCAATACACGATTTTCCATCAAGGCGCGAGTTTTTTTGTCCGCTCGCTGCGCCGGTTGGCGGGGCTTGTGTAAAAAGCCGCCTTGGGCCATAGAGGTGGTCGTCCATTTTGGCGCATGTTTTTCGTTGCGCTGGGAGCTTTGTCTGCGATAGCAGTGCCTGTTACAACTATTGAACCTTGGAGAGGACCATCCAATTGCGGGAGGAGCTTGTGTCTGTACCCGAGTTGCTCGCTCCGGCGGGCGAACTGGATAAGTTGCGGACCTGTCTTGTGTACGGGGCCGACGCCGTGTACCTGGGCGGGCGCGGCGGCAATCTGCGCGCCGCCTGCCGGGGCTTTGGTCCGGAAGAACTGCGCCTGGCCCTGAGCGAAGCTTCGGCCTTTGGCGCGCGCATATATTACTGTCTGAACAGCATCGCCACGGAGCGGGATCTGCGGGCCCTGCCCGCGCGGATTGAAGACGCGGCCGAGGCGGGGGTGCACGGCTTCATCATCGCCGATCCCGGCGTATTGCGTCTGGCCCGGCGTTACGCCCCGGGTGTCGAGGTGCATCTTTCCACCCAGGCCAACAGCAGCAACAGCGAATCCATGGCCTTCTGGGCCGGGCAGGGAGTCGGGCGTGTGAATCTGGCCCGGGAGCTGGATTGCCGCGAAATACACGACATATGCCGGGCGCGGCGGAACATGGAGCAAGGGCCGGGCGGCCGCCCCATGGAACTGGAAGTCTTCGTGCACGGGGCCATGTGCCTTGCGGTCTCGGGCCACTGCCTGCTTTCCGCCTGGCTCAACGCCCGTTCCGGCAACCAGGGGCGCTGCACCCAGCCCTGCCGCTTCGAGTACCGGGCCCTTGAATCCCCCCTGGTGGTGGAAGAACGCACCCGCCCCGGCGAGCCTTTGTGGCGGGTGGAGCAGGGGGAAGATTTTTCCAGTTTCTGGGCCACATCGGACTTGTGCCTGCTCCCCTGGCTCGGCTGGTTCGCGGCCAACGGCGTGGACGCCATCAAGATTGAAGGGCGCATGAAAAGCGCTGGCTATCTCGCCCATGTGGTGGACGCCTACAGGGTCTTTCTGGATGCCCTGCGCGCCGGGGCAGGGTCGGAAAACCCTGCGGCGCACGGGCGGACGAACTTGCTGCGGGACTGTATGACGGAACTTTATCTGAGCGCCACGCGTCCCCTGGACAGCGGCTTTTTTCTGCATGGCCGCCGTAGAAATCTGACCCGTGAATTCATCGTCCGTGAAGCGCCGCCGACCCGCCCCAACCGTAGCGGCGAGGGGGAACTGCCTGAACTTGGCCGCCAGGTGCTGGCCAGGGTGGCGGAACCGCTTGGGCCTGGAGCCTGGCTGGTGGACCTGCGCGGCAATTGGGAGCGGGCGCGGGATGTGGAATTGATGCTGCCGGGGCTGGCGCGTCCCCTGCTTGCCGGCGGCGCTTACGGCCTTGAAAATCAGCGCGGCGAAGCGGTGAAGATGCTGGGCAACGGCGTGCGGGCCGTGTTCCGCTGCGAGGAACCGGGGCTGGCGCCCGGCATGTTTATCCGCGCGGCCCCCGTTCGGGGCCGAGCTTTCTGGTGCACTGTAACGCTTTAAAATGCTTATAGAACAGCGTGTCAGTCGCTGGGCTGCCAAGCCCGGCGCGCCGCGATACGCGGCGTGAGTCCAGCGAAAAACCACATTTTTTTGCTGGACGATCTTAGCACTTCAAACGCAGCGAAGCGAAGTTTTAAGTGGTACATGGTACTGGAGCAGTTTATCCTCTGAAATGCTTGCTTGACGGCGAGCTAAGCTCGCCTGCAAGCACTTCAGGGCAAGGATTTGAAGACAAATCCTTGCGGAGCGTTACAACGTTTAAAAGTTGTGATGCTCTGTTGCAAAGCCCAAGCGCCCGCTATCGACAAAGAATGGCGGAGCGTATACACTCGCGCTTCTTTCATAACCACAGGCAAAGACCTGCCGGGGCGCAGGCCATGGATTTTCATGAGTAAACCGACTTTTACACTGCATACCGCCGCTCAGGCGCAGGAAAAAGACAGGACGGACGAAGCGGCGGCGGGGCAGGGTGCGGAACAGGTCGATGCCGGCGCGGCGCAGGGCGCTTCCCCGGTTTCTCAGGTGCGTACCACGGCCGTGGACCTTGGCGGTTTGATGTCGGTGCTCGGCAAACATCTTTACTCCACTCCGGTGGTCGCCCTGCGCGAACTGGTGCAGAACGCCCATGACTCCATCATCCGCCGGCGCATGGAAGATCCGGCTTTTGCGGATCAGCCCTCGCGCATTACGGTGATTGGCGACAACGCCAGGGGGATCATCCGAATCATTGACAGCGGCGCGGGGCTCACCGCCCACGAGGTGCACAGCTATCTGGCCACCGTGGGCGTCGGCTACACGCGCAGCCTGCGCGAGCGAGAGGACCGGGGCGAACTCATAGGCATGTTCGGCCTGGGCTTTCTCTCGGCCTTTGTGCTCTCCAACGACGTGACCGTGACCACCACCTCCTTTCAGGAGCCGGAACTGGGCTGGCAATACAAGTCGGCCACGGGCGAAAATTACTCCCTGACCGCCGTGGCCCCAAGACCCGTAGGCACCGAGGTCTGCCTTGCCCTGCGCGAGGATTTCACCCATCTGGCCGGGGGGGAGCTGTTGCGCACCATTCTGGGCAAATACTGTATTTTGCTGCGCGAGCCGGTCTATTTGAACGCCGAGACCACGGCCTTGAACCCCGATGAGCCGCCCTGGCGCGGCAAGGGGGGCAACACCAGCGGACACCCGGTCTGGCTGCAACGCAAGCGCATGGAGTTCGCATCCCGTTTTGACAGTTATTTCGAACCATTGTGTACCATACCCATTGCCCATCCGGCACAGCCCTCGGCCACGGACAGCGATGCCGTGGGCCTGCTCTGGGTGCAGGATGGTTCCACATACGGCACCAGCGACAACCGCCAGCTTTCGGTGTTCGGCCGGGGCATGCTGCTTGACGACGACGCCCGCGATCTGTTGCCCTCCTGGGCCGGCTTCATCAGCGGGGTGGTGGAGTCCAATCTGCTGACGCCCACTGCCAGCCGCGAATCATTGCAAAAAGACGAGCTTTACTACGCCACCAGGCGGGCCATCAGCGAGAGTCTGATCAACGGTCTTGCCGCAGTGGCCAAAACGCAGCCCGAAGCCTGGCGGCGGGTGCTGGCGCGCCACAACGAGGCCCTGCTCGGGGCTTCTTTGTGTGACGACAGGCTTTTTGACCTGCTGGCCGACGACGTGCGCGTGCGCACCTCGCAGGGGGAATTGCCCGCAGCGGCCCTGCGCACGGGCAGCGGGGCTGTGCATGTGCGCCTCGGATCCCACGGCGGTTTTGAAGACATGCTTTTCAAAGTGCTGCGCACGCCCGTGGCCAGGGGCGAGCTCTACGCCGTGGCTCCATTTTTGCGCCGCTGGGTGGATACGCGCGGCGGCAGCCTTGTGGAACTGGGCACGGAAAAAGGCAATAGGCGGCTTTTTACCCCTGAAAAGCTGCCGGAGGATGAACTGGCCTGGCTCAGGGAAAATCTGGCCCACGGCCATGACGCTGGGGCATCGGAGCGGCATGGCGCCGATGCGGACGCCCCGGAGCGCGAGCATCTGGTTGCTGCGCGTTTTATGCCCGCCGAACTGCCCATGGTCATTGTGCACGACCGCGAGGCCGAACTGAAGCGGCGTCTTGAAAAAGATGATGCGGACCGGCGCATATCCGCCGCCGCCCTGCGCCTGGCCCGTAACTACACCAAAGAGATCGACGATTCCGCGCCCACGCGTCTTTATATCAACCTTGGCAACCAGGCGGTGCGCTCCCTGCTGGAGGCGCGTCGCCAGGGCCGGGATACCGCGCCCGCTCTCAGCTTGCTGCGCTCCCTCAAGGTGATCATGGCGGCGGGCGGTGACGGCATGTCGCGTTCCCTGGACGTGAACGCGGCTTTGAACGCCTTTTGCTCCGTGCTTGCCGGCATGCTCGGAGCCGGGCGCGACGACGCA
>JAJDJN010000137.1 GCA_030267245.1 Desulfovibrio sp. OttesenSCG-928-A18 | reverse complement strand
GGAGTTTCACAATGTCGAGAAAACGCCTGCTTGCTGAAATGTCTTTTCTGCTTTTCGTGGTCGCATGTTTCATTCCGGATACCGCACATGCCGGTTATCTTGATCCTGGCTCAGGTAGCATTCTTGTACAGGGTATTCTTGCCGTGTTGGCGTTTTTCGGTCGTCTCAAAGCCAAAGTGAAAGCCTTGTTCGGTTTTGACACAAAGGGAGAATGAAATGCCCTTCCAGGACCCCGGCTCTTTTCGCGATCCAAGCGGCCATGTCTATCATGATGACGGCCGAGTACTACGCACGATTAACGAATTCTACCGAGAGGACTGGGAGGCTGCCGACCGCTCTGGCCTGTTGGGCGTGCTCAAAGAAAAGGGCCAACTTGTGGGTTACCGGGAAATCCAGGCCCTGCAGGGCTCGTGGAAGACGCTTGATGTAGACGTCATCCCCTGGCTTTCCTATCCTTACGAATGGTCGTTCGCGCAATTGAAAGATGCCGCGCTTCTAACCTTAGCCATTCAGAAAGAGGCACTGGCGAGGGGGATGGTCCTCAAAGATGCCTCCGCGTATAATGTGCAGTTTTACGGGACAAGGCCGGTCTTTATTGACTTACTCTCTTTTGAGATCCGGGAGCCCACCGCGCCCTGGCAGGCATACCGGCAGTTCTGCATGCATTTTCTCGCGCCACTGGCCGTCGGGTACTACGAGCCAAGACTTTCCCGCCTGTCCGCCTTGTGGATAGACGGTATTCCACTTGATATCGCCTGGAACATGCTGCCCGGAAGGGCCGCGCTTTCCGGCGGTCTGCAGATGCATCTTAATTTGCACGCCAAGGCGGAACGCAAGTACAGTGATGCTCGAACGGCGGCCGGGAAAATCAAAAACGTGAAACTCAGCACGCAAAGCCTGCTTGATCTGGCTGACTCGCTTGTACGAACGGTACAATCCCTTGCTGCTGCTCAGAAAACCGGGGAATGGACCGACTATTATAGCGATACCAATTATACGGAAACCGCCGAACAGGCTAAACGCGACATTGTCGCAAGGGCGGCGGCGCAGTACGGCGGCGACAAGGGGGTGGCCATTGATCTGGGGGCCAATACGGGACGCTACAGCACTATTCTCGCTGACAGCTTTCCCCAGGTGATCGCTGCTGATATAGATGCGCAGGCTGTAAGCGAACACTATATGCGACTTAAAAAGGACGGCAACACCAAGATTCTCCCATTGGTGCTGGATCTTGCCAATCCCTCTCCTGGCATCGGTTGGGCATGCCGGGAGCGCGCCTCGTGGGTACGACGCGGCAAGGCGAACCTTATCTCGGCCCTGGCCCTTTCGCATCATCTCTATTTTACCAACGGTATCCCCTGGTCTAAGCAGGCCGCTTTTTTTGCCGAAACTCTTCGCGATAGCGGAACGCTGATTCTGGAGTTCGTACCGGCCGGAGATTCGCAGGTGGAACGCCTCTTGGCGGCGCGGGATAATATCTTCACCGACTATTCGCCCGAAGGGTTGCTAAGCGCTTTTGCGCCGTTTTTTCTGCTCCAGGAGGTGGTCCCCTTACCAGAGTCCAGCCGCGAGATGTTCATTTTTTCCAAAAAGTAAGCGTGTGCGGCCGGGCGCAACTGCCTGTAGCGCGCTGTGGTCCCCAGTTTTTTACTGAAGGTGGTTTTATGGCGTTTTTTTCAAGCCCCGTGCTTCTTTTTATTCTGATAAGCATAGCGTCTTCATTTGCGTTCATCGCTTTGAATGTCCGTTTCTACACCAAACGTCAGATGATGCTCTCACTCTTGATTTCAGCATTGGTGGGATGTCTTGGCGGAGCGCTGGCGACTTGGTTACATGGCGTGATCGCGGTACAGGCTGAAGCGACGTCTTGGTTTGTCGGGCACGGAGCGACCCTGGCTGACGGCGTCATCAGTCTGCTTGCCGCTTTTTGGTTTTACCTGTTCAGCGAGCGCTTTTTTTCTGAAACAATCGCCAACGTCAAGCACCGTCGGATAGCTCTCGCCATACTTTTTCTTGCCGCGTCACTTGTCGGCGCACTGTTTTCCCTTCTCCCACTGGTTGTTATGCTTTCTCTGCATATTGTCCTTTCATGCTTTGACCTGAAAAAGAATGCCGCTCAAACAAAAGAACTTCTTTTTCACGACAACAAGACATACTATACGCAACGGATCAAACGAAATCTGCTACTTGAAAAGAAGCCAAATATCTATTGCCTCTTTCTTGAGTCCTATCATTCGCGAGAGGCGCTTAAAGAGCTGTACAACTTCGATGACTCTCCAACAGATGAACTCCTTAAGGAATACGGCTTTACCGACTACGGCAGCGCGTTTTCTAATTATCCTTGGACATCTTACTCTCTCAAGAGTCTGCTGACAGGCCAAATGGACTCTGTATCACAAGCGTTTTCGGCATTTGCTTTTGATATTTTGCGTGAAAACGGTTATAATATCGAATTTTACGATGAATCCGCATACGTTTGCAGGCCGTATGTTGCTAAGGAGGATTTTTTTATTTTCCGAATTCCCGATAGAATACTTTGGCTCTACACAGTCTTTGGTCCGTTCCTTAGCCAATCCAGGTATATACGAAGAGTGTTGGCACAAGACTTTGATCCATTTGTAACGAGCGTAAGCTTTGACGCTGTGTATGCTGCATTGAAACAACGCCTTTCTTCCGCTGATGATGCACCAAAAATGCGGTGGCTTAGATTTGGTGCCGCTCATATTGAAACGGCCCCTCTATGGCAGCCTGATCATAGCGAGTTTGCTACCGAATATTTGCCCCTCGTGGAACAAGTAAGGCACGATTTGCGAAAAATACTTGCGTTGATAACCCAAAAAGATCCACAGGCGATTGTTATTATCCAAGGCGATCACGGAACGTTGACACATTGGAATGCCTGGATCGGTCATGGTGAGGCAAATGAGGTCTTACAGCAACGTGGCGTAAGCATTCGTCATCTCGCTCTTTCTCTGTTCGGCATACGGCTCGCCATACGTTGGCCATCTCCTGAACACCCAGCGCCCAAATGCATGATGCCAATTAATGTTTTTCGCTATATATTTTCTTATCTAGGGGGGAGTGGCGAAACCAAATACTATACACAGCTGGCGCCAAATATTTCACTAACGCAAGATGGGTTCTGTGTCGTGCAGGATGGAAAGCCTCTTGAGAAGATATTTAAATTCAACATGGATATCCTTGGTCCGGATCTATTGTGTAGAGCTGAAGATGATCTAGCTACAGTTGATGAATTTATACTTTTAGGGCGAAAAATGCATGATCTCCCTATGCGTATTAAAGTACTTCAAAAAGGCATAAGTTTATTCCCGAAAATATCCATACTGCAGGCCTATCTTGGAGAAGCAATGTGCCAATCTGGCGATGAAAAGGGGCTTGCGTATCTTAAAAGCTGCCTGGATAAATTTCCAAAAGACAAAACTATTTCTTCACTCTATGGCCTGCAACTGGCGCAATACGCGCATCATGCCGAAGCTCTCCAATATTTGCCGTTTCCCCACCGCAAGAATGCTGATTTGAGCAGAGCGGAATTAATTGCCATACTCTCTAGTTTAATCTTTCTCGGGAGACAGGAAGAAGCCCTTTCATTTTGTTTTGATCATCTGAAAAAGGCTAAAATGGATCATCTGACAGACCCGATTATTGGGATTTTTTTTCTTGAATCAAGCAAGGTAGATGCCGCTTATGAGGCGATGGTGACAAGGGATAATGGAACTACGCTCAATGTAATATACAAAGCTATAGCATCTATGGCCCTCTTGCAGTGTAGAAAATACAAAGAGGCGGAAAGTCTATTGGTCAAACATTTATCAAAAAGAAATTCCGCTTGGGCGTTCAGGCTCCTCAGTCATGTGCGTGAGAAGCTAGGCGACGTGCCGGGAGCAATGAAAGCATTGCTGGAAGGTATTGAAAGCAGAAGCGATAGTCATATGCTGTTCCTGCCACTCGGTCTTTTGCTTACGCGTTATTCTATAGACGGGCCTCAGTTCAGCCGGGTGAAAGAAATCGCGCAGACGCAGTTGGAAACCTTCATGACCTTATGCACACGGAGCCAAGCATTTGATGTTCCTTGGTATAGAAAAACTTGGCTCCAGAATACCAGTTTCACTTCTCCATTTCATCACTACCTGTCTGAAGGCATATATACAGGAGCGCAACCTTCCCCATGGTTCAGCCCTTTTTTCTATCTCTTATTGCATCAAGATTTGTGGGATGTGGGGGTGGACCCGCTTATACATTTTATCGCCCACGGTGCCACAGAACTCAGGCGTCCATCTTTTGTATGTTCTCCAGCTGCGGTTATCAAAGGCAGAACCGGTTTGATACAAAATCCCATGTTGCTCATACGGACAATTAATAAAGAGTGGAGTATTAATAACAGATAATACCAGTATAAATACTTCGCTGGATATATGCTTTTTTGTGCGAGTTTTTTCGCCCACCAGGGAATTTTCGAACGGCATCCTCGAAAGGCCTGGGGTTCCCATGTTTGCAACTGAGTTTGTACTGCACTTAAAATCCCCAGAAACTTTTCTTCATAAACAAATTTCGATAGTTACCCTTGAGATGCTCGTCCATTGCAATATAAATGCGCAGCCCCGCGCGCTGGAGCATCCGCGCGCTGGAGCATTGACAGCGCGCGCGGCCCGCGCTATGACCTTGTGAACATTGTAACTTGAGTTTTTCCTACCGGGCCTTTGTCCGGCAGGGATCAGGCTTGCAAGCCGAGCGGCGCGTACCGCGCCAAAAGTCCCGGGCCTGCGGCGGCAAATATCCTTCCGACCGGAGCCTTGCGGGCATCCAACTAATCAGCAGGAGGCACAGCGTGAACGTTCTGATTTTCGGCCCCAACGGGAGCGGCAAAGGCACGCAGGGAGCGCTTGTCAAAGACAAGTATAATCTGGCTCACATTGAATCGGGCGCCATCTTCCGCGAGCATATCGGCGGCGGCACCGAACTTGGCAAAAAAGCCAAGGAATACATTGATCGCGGCGATCTCGTGCCTGACGACATCACGATCCCCATGGTGCTGGAAACCCTGAAGACCAAGGGCGCCAACGGCTGGCTGCTGGACGGATTCCCCCGCAACATGGTGCAGGCCAAAAAACTGTGGGAAGCCCTGCAGCAGGCCGGCATGAAGCTGGATTACGTGATCGAGATCCTGCTGCCCCGCGAAATAGCCAAAAACCGGATCATGGGCCGCCGCCTGTGCAAAAACGACAACAACCACCCCAACAATATCTTTATCGACGCCATCAAGCCGGACGGCGACAAATGCCGCGTGTGCGGCGGCTCCTTGTCCGCGCGCTCCGACGACCAGGACGAAACGGCCATCAACAAGCGGCACGATATCTACTATGACACCAGGGAAGGCACCCTTGCGGCGGCCTATTTCTACAAGGATCTCGCCGGACAGGGCAAGACAAAGTACGTCGAACTGAACGGCGAAGGCAGCATCGACTCCATCAAGGATACCCTGCTCAAGGCCCTGGGCTGATCCCTGCGGACCCACTACACGCCACGCTAAAGCGACTGAGGGGGCTTTGCCCCCTCAGACTCCCCCAGCAGGGGGCAGCGGCCCCCTGCACCCGCGATTGGTCTTGTTGTCGCGCGCGGTGCAGTGACGGGATCTTTTCATAGCAAACGTCCTGTACTTTTT
>JAJDJN010000136.1 GCA_030267245.1 Desulfovibrio sp. OttesenSCG-928-A18 | reverse complement strand
GCCAGTTCCTTTTCGCTCCGCTCCAGCTCTTCTTTTTTGGCCAGAGCGTGGCGCAGCGGGCTTCGGGTCAGTTCGCGCGCAAGGACGAGGAGCCGCTGCCGCTCCCGCTCGACGCGCAGGGCCGGGTTTCTGGGCAGTTCGCGGCAAAGGCGCAGGAGCCTGGCGGCAGCGGACTCAAGGCCGCGCAGGGGCGCCGGTTCAAGGCGCTGGGCAAGGGCCTTGAGGCGTTCGTAGCGGGCCGGAAGCCCTGCCCGCGCCGGAGTGAGGGCCGTTTCCCGGCTTTGCAGCCTGGCCAGCCGCTGTTCAAGAATGAATCTGCCCGCGCCATACAGGCGTTGCAGCGTTGCGTCAAGGCGTTCGCGCAGGCGGTCGAGCCGCCGCAGGGGAGCCCGCCAGGCCAGGTCCCGCTCTCCGGCTTCAAGGCGCAGGCCGATGCGCTCAAGGGCGGAGGCGCTGTTTTTTTTCAAAGCGTCCGTCAACTGCCGCAGCTGCCTGAAAAAGCTCTCCCGTTCCGGCCAGAGCAACTGGGCAGCGTGTGTGGGCGTGGCGGCGCGCAGGTCGGCGGTCATGTCGGCAAGGGTGAAATCAACCTCGTGCCCGATACCGGCCAGAACGGGTAGGGGAAAGTTGAAGATGCTTCCAGCCAGCGCCTCGTCATTAAAGGCCCAGAGATCTTCAATGGAGCCTCCGCCGCGAATGAGGACCAGAACCTGAGCCCAGCCCTCGTCGGCGATGCGTTGCATGTTCCGCCGGATTCTGGCCGCTGCCCCGTCACCTTGCACCGGGGCGGGGAAAATGCGGATATGCGAGCCCAGTCCCCTGCCCTGGGCGATGCGCAGAAAGTCCTGGATGGCGGCGCCGCCGGGCGCGGTGATAACGGCCACCCTGGCCGGGTTCACCGGCGCTGGGCGTTTGCGTTCAAGGGCGAAATAGCCTAGCCCGGCAAGTTTGCGCCTGAGCTGCTCAAACTGTTCGTGCAGCAGGCCGAGGCCGGCGTCCTGGGCTATTTCCACTATCAACTGATACTGTCCCCTGGCGCTGTATAGCTGCAGGGGCCCGGCGCAGATTATTTCCTGCCCGTCTTTCATGCTGGCGGCAAGACAGGGGCGGGGGCCGTTTTCAAACACTTCGCCGGTCAGTGGGTCAAAGGCTTCGCCGTCCTTTTGTCTGTTTTTGAACCATACCGCCGCAAGCATTGCATTTTCGTCGCGCAGGCTGAAATAAAGATGCCCGGACGAAGGCCTGGCCAGATTGCTGATCTGCCCCCTGACCCAGACATAGGGGAAGCTTCCCTCAATATGGGCCTTGAGGGAGGCCGTGAGGGCGGATACGGAAAAAATATGGCTTTTTTCTGTCATGCTTGTATGCGTCTCCGGCGGGCTGCGCTTCGGCCCGGCCCCGGCAAAGGGGAATTTGGCCTATCTGGAATTTCCGCAAGGCATCATGGTCCGGTCCTCATATTGTCCAACCCGCTTGCGGGTGCGCAGGGCCCCTGCCGGGCGAACAGAAGCTGCCCGGGGCGGACCGTAGCGGATCGGGGCGGGACCGTAGCGGATCGGGGCGGCAAAGCCCGCCCGTGCCCGCCTGCCATGCCGGCTCAGGAGCAGGCCAGGGCCTTGTAGGCCTGCAATACCCCTTCGGGTTCGGTCAGGGAAGGGAAACCGTCCAGTTCGCCCGGGTTGAATTTGCCGCTTTCCCGCTCAAGCTTGAAGCGGAAGGTGATGTCCATGATCTTCTGCTCCCGCACCCAGGCGGGCAGCTGCTCGCCGATGAGGGTTCCCTTGACGCTGACAACGGTGACGCCGTACTTGTCCGTGCTGATGCTCCACTGGGGGCTTTGCAAGATCCCCGAAACGAGCCCTTCCACGGTTTTGCCTCCGCATTTGTTCAGCGTGGTCTTTTTTACGCTGTCTATTTTCTGCTCGTCGGAGCAGCCCGTTGCGAAAAGCAGAAAGAGGCAGGCCATTATGGCCGGCAGGATGCGCATATCCGTCTCCTTTATGTGTTGTTTTTGTCTGTCCCGGGACTGGCGCGGGCGTACCCTGCCCGCCGTTGAGCGGCAAAGTTCAAATAGGTCAGGCGCGTTGGTACAGATCTTCGTCCACATCGCGCAGTTCCACCCGCATCCCTTGCTTGCGCGCGGCCGTGAAGGCGTCATGGCCCCTGGAGCGGCAGGCCGGGCAGGCCCCTGCCGGTATTTCCACGCACAAGGACCAGGGCCGCAGGTCCGTGCGGCTGCGGATGCGCAACAGGCCGCGGCAGTGGGAACAGTCGGTCAGGGTTTCGTGCCTGCGTTCCCGGATGCCATCCGTATCGTAATAGACGTCGCGTTCGCAAGTCCATTGTCCATTGGCGTGGGTGTAGTCATGCTTCACGGCTTCCGGCCGGGCGAACATACCCAGCACGGTCTCCGAAAGGGAACGGATGTAGTTCATGCTTTTTGCGTCCGTGGCGCACAGCTCTTCTTTCCACAGGGGCTCGACCACATGGCTGTAATCCATCCCGGCAAGGGCGAGGGCGACGGCCAGATTGACATAGGGCAGAGCGCCCTGAATGGAATAACCGCCCTCCAGCACCGCGATCTGCGGGTCAAGGGCCGCGACCATGCGGGCATACCCGCGCGCGGAAAGCCGCATATTCGTGATGGGGTCGGTAAAATGATTGTCCTGCCCGGCGGAGTTGACAAGCAGTTCCGGCTTCCATTGCTCCAGAATCGGTCTGACAACGGCGTTCATCGCGTACAGGAAGCCTTCGTCCCCGGTATTGGGCGGCAGGGGGATGTTTATGGTGCTCCCCCTGGCCCGGGGGCCCCCCAGTTCTCCCGGAAAACCGGTGCCGGGATAAAGGGTGCGCCCGTCCTGGTGTATGCTGATGAACAGCGTATCCGGGTCATGCCAGTAAATATCCTGGGTGCCGTCGCCGTGGTGGCAGTCCGTGTCCACAACGGCCACGCGCCTGACGCCGAAGTCGCGGCGCAGGCGGTCGATCATCACCGCTTCTATATTCACCGCGCAAAAGCCGCGTCCGCCCTGTACAATCTTCATGGCGTGGTGTCCCGGGGGTCTTGTCAGGGCAAAGGCTTTGTCGCAGCGGCCGTCAAGAACCAGCCGGCCCGCTGTGATGGCGCTGCCCGCGCTGGCCAGGTGGGGTGTTTCCACCTGACTTTCAAAACCGGGGGGGCAGAAATGGGTGCGGGATATGTCCTCCATGCCGGCAAGCAGCGGGCGGTATTCGCTGATGCCGGGCAGGTCCAGGAGCCCTTCCTCGCGGAACTGGTCCTGGGTATAGAGCAGGCGCTCCTCCCGTTCGGGATGATCCTCGCAGATGCCCCAGTCATAGGCCGGGAAAAAGACGAGGCCCAGAGTGCGGGAAAGCTCCGGGCGCATGGGACGCGCTGTGTTCACAGTCCGCCTCCGCTGTGCGCGCCTTTGCGCTCGCTCTTGTCTTTGCCGTGGGAGCCAGCTTCCGGCACGGCGTCTTTCCAGCAAAAGAGCAGGCCGGGGGCGCGCTGGGCCATGACCCGGATGCTGCGCCCGCGCCGGTTGCGCTCATCAAGCATGGCAAAGCTCTCCGCGTACGGGAACTGCAAATCGTCGTCAGCCCGGGCCTGCTGGTCCGGCCCGGGGGCCGGACAGGCGCCATCCGCCGGCAGGGGCGCAAGCTCTGTTCCCTTTTCTCGCTCATAGGCGGCAAAAGCGTCTTTGAGGTCTTTTTTCGCATGGTCCAGACCATACGAGCGATCAATGGCGGCCTCCACATCCAGATCCGGGATATGCATCCGGCCCAGCAAGGTATCCGCATACAACTCCGCCGTCTTGGTCGGCCTTGCCAGGGCGACGCCGATGGCGTTGGCCCAGGCGCTGGCGCGGGGCACGCGCGCAGGCAGGCCGAAGGCCTTTTCCGCTTCCCTGGCCAGGGCCGGGGCCGGTCCGCCGATGAGAAAAAGCTGTTCCGGCTCTATGGGGTCCTGGAGCAGCAATTCGCGTATGGTATATACCGGCCTGGCGTTGACCTCGCTCAGCAGCGCGGCCGCTTCGTCCCGCAGGCGCTCAAGGGCGTGGCGCACAAAAAGCCGGGACAAGGCGGCGGCATCCTTTTCCGGAGAATCCGGTCGCCCGGCAAGCTCCGCCATGGCCTTGCGGGAAAGTTCGGCATTGCCGACAACGGCCAGGCCCAGCACATTCAGGGCGTCCGTCAAAGTTGGCGGGCGTCTTTCGCCACTGAGGGCCGCCGCGCATCCGCCCTGCCGGCCGGGGGCCGCCGGGGCCGTGGCCGGGGGTTCTCCCCTTTGTCCTTCAGACTCCGCCTCCGCAAGGGCAAGGGCCGGTCCCAGGCGATCCGGCCCTATGCTCGGACCTTGCGGACCAACGCGCAGGCTGGAGTCGCCGCCCAGGGCCAGGGAGCGAGTCCACAGGGCGCGGATGAGCGTGGGGCGGCCAGCCACGTTGAGCCCCCGGCGGACGAGAATGGGGCTGCCCCGGGCCAGGACGGACAGGTCCGTGCTGGTGCCGCCGATGTCTATCATCAGGGCGTCCGGAGTGGCGGCTGGTTCGGCCGCCTTGTCTTCAGCCCAGATGCCGAGCAGGCCGGCGGCCGGGCCGGAGCCCATGCTGCTTGCGGGAGAAAGTCCGGCCTGCTCCAGGGAGAAGACCCCGGCATCCGCTTTGAGCACCATGAGCGGGCAACGCAGGCCCAATTCATCGGCGCAGTGTCTGAGGGCCGCGGTGCATTGGCGGCTGACCCCGGCCAGTGCGGCGTTGCACCAGACAGAGTGCATGCGTCGGGGGAAATTCAGGGTTCCGCCCATGCGCCAGCCTGTGATCACGGGCATATCCGGACCAAAGTCCTTGACGGCCAGTTCGGCGATGGAATTTTCCAGTTCGGGATTTTTGGGACTGAATTTGCAGACAATGCCCAGAGCCCGGACGCCCAGTTCGCGAAAGGAGGCCAGAGCTTCGCGGATTTCATTGGGATCCGGCGGAGAAACAATGCGCCCGCGATGATCCTGGGCGCCGGACAGAACGCGGAACAGGGGATCCTCGCCCCAGAACAGGCGCGGATCGATTCCCGGCCCGGCAACGACCAGCATGCCCACGGGCAGGGTATTGCCGCTGAGCAGGCTGTTCAGCCCGAGCGTGCTGGACAGGGCCACCCGGCGTACTTTGGAGGCGTCGTGGCCGCGCACGACCGCGCGCAAGGCTTCAATCATTCCGGGAACAATACTGTCCGGCCGGGTGGGCGCTTTGAAGGACGCGACAAGGGAGGCGTTTTTCGCCCTGAGCAGCACCGCGTCCGTGTTGGTGCCGCCGACGTCAAGACCGATAAGCATAGGTCAACCTACTGCATGACAATTTCTACCACATTGTCTTTTTGAGTCACCGTATGCTTCATGGTCCTGTGCAGATCAAGCACAATCCTGGGGCCTTTTTCGTTTTTCCCGAGGCGGACGTTTTTCACAAAACGGTTTTCCGGCACGGTGGGCCCGCGAATGCCTCTCCAGGTTCCGGGCAGATCGATGACCAGCCGGTCGGGGCCGGGCAGGGCAAAGGGCTTGACCTTAAAAGGGCTGTCCGCTTCCAGCACCAGTGTCACCTGGCGGCCGTCGGGGCGCAGTTCGATGTTGAGCAGGGTATGGCTGTTCTTGTCGCCCGGGCTGGCGCTGGACTGGCTTGGAGCCGGGTCGGGCAGGGATGCGGTCGGGCCGGGCGCGTTTTGCCCTCCGTCCGCTTCCTGCGCATTC
>JAJDJN010000135.1 GCA_030267245.1 Desulfovibrio sp. OttesenSCG-928-A18 | reverse complement strand
CGCTCGCTTTGCTGTTTGACTCCGGCGGGAAGGATAAATCTGAAAAAAAAGCGCTCAGGGAAGTAAAGAGGCTGAAAGACCAGGCCGGTTTGATGGAAATTGCGAAAACGGCGCAATACTCCAGTGTACGCGTTGCTGCCATCGGAAAACTGACGGACCCCGCGCGCATTGCCGAACTGGCCAAAGGCTCACGCTATGCTTTTGAGTTGAAGGCATCAATGGCAACTATTGCTGATCAAGAAATCTTGTTGGATATAGCGAAGAATGCCACAGCCGATGAGGTGAGTCTGCTTGCTGTTGAACGCCTGATGAACCTGGGCGAAACCACCGGGATTGACGAGCGGGAATGGGTGGCAATTATACGCTCTCTTGAGAGTAATATTATAGACGCCAAATTCTCGCCTGTAATGAAGAGATTTTTTTCAAAGATATGCACTCCTTCAGTGTTGCTTGAGTATACTCCTCCTGTACACAGCAATCTGTTCAACGGTTGTTATTTGTCCCGTGTTATTGAACTGGCGGACGGCAACCCCGATGTGTTCAGGCAATTTCAATCAAAGGCCACCGCAATAATACGCGAGAGTCATACAGATACAATGGGTCCCCCCAAAAAAGTGCATGCGGACCATAAGCAACGCGTCCGTGGAACATCATCGGATTGCCATAACGACTCCATCCCCTGGAAACCGGCAATGACCGGATTCGGCCACGGCTACCATCAGGACGGTTACATAGTTCTTGAGCCCAGGCATAGCGACTCGGTCTATTTCAACAAGTTCAAGCCATATTTTGAGGAGCATGAATGACGCGGAGAATGCCTCCCCGTCCAACCTTCTCCTTTTTTGCCGCCTGAGAAGCAAGAACATGCGCGTCCCTTCTTTCTTCATCATTCCATCCCTCGCGTGCCAGGCCTCATGCAAGTATTGCTTTGGTCCGCATCGCGGCGCAATCATGGATGAACGGACGGCGCGGGAAAGCATCCGCTTCATCCGTGGCATAACTGAGGAAACAGGGGATAAGGATATTTCCATCACCTTTCACGGCGGCGAGCCCCTGCTTGCGCCGTTGCCGGTTTGGCGCGCGCTGTTCGACGAAGTACAAGCCTTGCGGGCGGACTGCCAGCTTGGCCTCAGCCTGCAATCCAACCTCTGGAACCTGACGGACGAGTTTCTGGAGCTTTTTGCTGAAAACCATGTCTCCATCGGCACAAGCCTCGATGGCCCGCAGGAGTTTTGCGACCTGACCCGTGGCGAAGGCTATTTTGCCAAAACCTGGGCCTCGGTCCGCAAGGCCAATGCCGCCGGTTGTTCTGTCGGCGCCATTGCCACCATTGCCAAAGCGACGCTGCCGCATACACGGGAGATTGGCAGCTTTTTCCGCAACAACGGCATGTCCTTAATGCTCCATGGCGCGCTCGGCTCCATGCACGATCCCGAAAACGACCTTGCCCTGACCGCCTCCGATTATGCCGACATGATCAAGGACTGGTATTCCTGGTACATCCCCAACCGTACCAGCATCAAAATCGACACGCTGGATCATTTCGCACGGGGCATGGTCATCGGAAAAGCCGATGTCTGCACCATGAGGGATTGCCTTGGAATGTTTCTGGCCATCTCGCCCACCGGGGAGATAACTTCCTGTCAACGACTGGCGGGGAAAAAAGAGTTCAGCCTGGGCAACATTTTTGACAGCCCACCCCTGGCCCTTCTCTATGACAGCCCTGCAGCCAGACGGCAGCTTGAGCGTGAACAACAGGTCGCCCGGCGCTGCGCCGATTGCGAATTTTATCCAGTCTGCAAGGGGGGATGTTATTACAACGCCCTGGCATCCGGAGACGGCGTCCTTGACCCCTTGTGCGAAGCGTATAAGGATATTTACACCTTCGTGCGGGACAAAGTGCTGCAGGAAATGCAAAGCCCGGAGAATATCCAGGCGGTGACGGCTCACCCGGCCGAGCCGCATGAACATCCGCTTTTGCGAAAGGGCGCGTATATCTCCCTTGCCGGCGCCGCCCACCCGACGCATATTGCCGACAATGCCCGGCGCGTTCTGGCTATCCACGAACTGGGCCGGACAAAGGATCCACATGTTGCAGCGCAAAGATTGTTCAAGCGCAAAGTATGCGGCGACCCGGCCCTTACCGAAACATTGCTGAAAACCATGCAACAGGGGATGAGCGACAAGCGCAAAAGCAGAAACAACTGCTACATTCACGCCACCCTTGCCTGCAACCTGCGCTGTAAACACTGTTACGCCGAGGCCGGGAGCAGTGGGGACGAAATCTCCCTGGCCGGCTTTGAGTCCCTTGTCGGGCAGGCCATTAACGGAAGATTCCGGCAAATCGTCATTACCGGCGGCGAGCCGCTTGTACATACCCAACGGCAGGGGTTTATGGAGGTTTGCGCGGCGCGAAAGGGCCGGGGAACCAATCTCGTCTTGCGCACCAACCTGACGGGGGAATTTTCCGACAGCGATCTGAGCGCGTTGGCCAAAGCCTTTGACCAGGTCGTGGTCAGTGTGGACGGCAACGAGCAGACCCACAATGCCCGGCGTGGCGCGGGCACATACGGGAACATGGTCCGTAATCTGGAGAAGTACGCTCGGGTGGCGTCAACTGTCCGGGGCGCCGCCGAACTGTCGCTGGCCTGCGTGATGAGCGCCGATGACGTGAACGGCGAACCCGGGCACAGCGTAAAGCTCCTGGGAGAAAGGCTGATGGTGAAGCGCGTCCGTTTCCGCCCCCTGTTGCCCATAGGCCGGGCCGCTCATCTGGATGAGCCGGTGATCTGCGAAGGGCTGATGCAGCATGTTTCACCTGAAGATATGCTGAAATCAGAATGCCGCCCGCTCACCACCTGCGGCATCGGCCAGAACCTCTTTGTCAAACCGGACGGGAAGGCTTACCCCTGTTACGCCTGGTGCGGCGAGCACACCTATATCGGAGACATTTTCGCCGACGGGCTGGAAGCGGTGCTGGCCTCGCCCGGGTATCTGCGCTTGATGAACTGCTCTGTGGATACGATTGAGCAGTGCAGGGATTGTGAATTTCGCTACCTGTGCGGCGGGGCTTGCCGCGCCTGGGGGAATCAGACGGTACTTGATGTCAACGCCGCGCCGCCGCACTGTGAGCATTTGAAGGCGCGGGCGGAAAGGTTGATTGTTGTGGCGATGGAGTATCTGCCGTCAGCGTAAGGAGCCCGAAGGGTTCCGGAGGCGCAAAGGAGATAGCCATGATCTGGGCATACGACTCAACGGGATATTGTCGAGCTCCCGCCCCGGGCATTCCCGCCATCAAGGTCATCGGGGTAGGCGGCTGCGGCTTCCATGCCGTTGAACATATGCTTTCTTCCGGCTTGCATGGGGTGACATACGTAGTTGCAGATACCGACGCGCATGCCCTGACCATGGCGCGGGCGCAAGGGACCATACTGCTTGGCCCCAATGGCCGATTGGAGGGCAACAGCCCCGAAATCGGGCGTATGCTTGTTGAAGAGAGCCTGCTGGCTGTCAAATGCGCCTTGGACGAATCCAATCTGGTTTTCATCGTGGCGGGCATGGGCGGGAACACCGGAACGGGAGCTTCGCCGCTAATCGCCGCTACTGCCCGGAAAACAGGCGCACTGACCGTGGGTATTGTGACCATGCCCTTGAGCCTTGAAGGTAAAAGGCGCAATGAAACGGCCGAGGCCGGCCTTGCGGAACTACGCCGGCATGTGGACTTTTTGCTTACCATACCTATTGAGCGTCTGTATCAAACCGTTTCCAGGCAGACGCCCGTCCGTGATATATTTTTGAAAGCGGATGAGTACGTGCACACGGCCGTCAGGTGCGTCAGCGATGCGCTAACGCGGCGCTGTTATGTAAGTATTGATTTTGCTGACGTGGTCCGGCTTTTGAAAGGAGCAAGACTGGCTGGCATGGGTTCCGGCTCCGCATCCGGCGAAAAGCGCGCTGGGGATGCGGCCGGGCAAGCTCTGGCCCATCCTCTTTCGGCAGGCTCGGCCATCGCTGATGCGCACGACGCCCTTGTCACCGTCACCGCAGGCCCCGATTTGAGTCATGAAGAAATAGATACTGTAACAAGAACTTTCATGAACGCAGTCCACAAAAACGCTACAGTTCTCCTGAGCACGGTGCTGGACGAATCGCTTGCCGACGAGCTGCGCATTGCCTTTATCGCCACAAGCGCATGATTCATGACAGTCTTGCTTGCAAGGCGCAATTTCCGGTTGCTATGATGACGGTGTTGTAATCGGTGCTTCCTAAAAATAATATTCAGCCGCAGGTCGGAGAAAAACGATGGCGCCAACAACTTGTCCAAAATGTGGACGCCAGGTAGCAGCTAATATTCATGTCCCCTTGTCTCAATCCAGCGGCTTGTCGATTCGACGCTGCACCTGCGGACAGGAGCTTGTTTACAAGTCAGCCGGATTTGACGCGCGTGAGGCTGAACGCCAGGAAAGAATACGGGAGCAACAGCTTAAAGACTACCTGGAAAACTATACTTCGGATAAAACTGGAATACCATATATACTCTTTGCAATATGTTTGGCACTACTCTCACTTGGCGGGGCAGTATATCTCATGGTCGTGAATCTGCAAAACAGGGCAATCATGAGCGGCATTCTTCTGTTTCTCGGTTCATTGGTCCTGTGGGTTGTAATGGTATTCGTTTATCTGGGCGAGCATATCAGTTATCGTAAAGACGAGGTCCCGGATGAAGCCTCATTGCGCGTGCAGCGCGTCAGAGTTAAAAAAACCCGCTTTATCGGCGTAATGATTGGATTGGCTATGTCCGCGCTTTCAATATCCATAGCCTGGTACGGCGGGATATATTCCTTGATGACAAAAGTGGGTGAAATCTTTACTAATATAGTGGAGTATGTTGAGCTTTTTATATGGATTCACTTTGGTGTGTAAAAGGGGCCGGGAAATTGTTTGCTGGCGTCATTTTTGAGCAAGGCTTCCGAATTGGCGGGAATTTCAGCAGCCATATGGATACGCCTCCGGGCTTCTTGACTTGTTGCCCAAATGAGCTACACATTAAGGTAGGGGATTGGCAAACAGCCGTTTGCCGCAACTGTTGCCCTTGAGAAGGAGAAAATTATGGCTCGTAACGATTATGTTCGCGCCAGAATAGATTCGGCGATTAAAAACGAAGCCGCTGCTGTGCTGGCGGGTATGGGGCTGACGGTTTCTGACGCCTGTCGGATGATGTTGACCAAGATTGCCAGGGAAAAGCGCCTGCCTTTCGGTACGGAAGAACCAAACGAACTGACCCTCAAAACGCTGAAAATGGCGGATCGTGGTGAAGAATTGCACCGAGCCACGGATGCGGACGACCTTTTTAGCCAATTGGGCATATAGATGCGTAACCCTGTTTATACAGCGCAGTTTCGCCGTGACACAAAAAAGGCCGAACAGCGCGGGTACGATATGCAAAAGCTGAAAACAGTCATGCTGCTTTTACTGAACGCGGAACCGTTGCCGGAAAACTGCCGGGATCATGCCCTCAAAGGAGAATGGAAACACTACCGGGACTTGCATGTGGCACCGGACTGGCTGCTCATATACAAGATAGCCGGAGACGATTGCATTTTTGCCCGCACCGGAACTCACTCCGATATTTTTTCGCAGTAACTGACACAGCCCCCCTATACCATGCGCCGAGTCGGATGCCAGCACCTACGGTACCCGCTTCGCAGAGTCCGGCAGGCTCCGGGATGAGTGCTTGGATTTATCCCTGACCGACGCCAGGGATACCCTTGAAAAGTGGAAGCGGCACTATACTCGTCAGCGCCCCCATAGCGCGCTCGGCTGGATGCCCCCCCGGAAGAATTCCGGGACAAGAACCAACCCTGTATTCGGTTTACAGC
>JAJDJN010000134.1 GCA_030267245.1 Desulfovibrio sp. OttesenSCG-928-A18 | reverse complement strand
TTGTTCTCTGGCAAGGAAGGCGAATTCCGGGCGGAGCGAGGTGTATCAAGACATACATGAGCTGCGCACGGGTGAGCCTGACGTAGCCAGAGGGCAAAAAGACCATTAATCAGTGCTTCCTTAGCAGCACTAGGGGGCCGGGAGGGGCAGGCTCAGGACCTCATCGCGCAAATTCTCTTCCCGCAGGAGCTTCCAGTCGGCCAGGCTCATGCAGCGCCTGGTCACCTGCACCGCGTTGTCCCGCACCTGGCCGTCGGCCACTTCAAAGTCGCACTCCGGCGTGGTCCGGGCCAGCACGGACAACTCCGATCCGGCCTTTTGCTCAAGGCGGACAAGGGCTGCGGAGGAGCCGTAGCAACACTGCGCCTCGCACTGGCGGCTTTCGCTCATGTCTTCGGCAAGATCGAAAAGAGCGCTACTGTCATCCAGCCAATAGAAATTGCCACTGGCCGCCGGATGCGACAAGGCAAGCTGCTTCGCTGCCCCAAGCTCGAAAAAATACCACTCAAGGCCGCATTCCATGCCGTAAAGCATGGCGATATGCTTGCCGCCCGGAGACTGCAGAATCCTGGACACATAGCCTTCATCCCCTGACTGCACAAAGGGGATGCGGATGACCGCGCCGGTCCCGGCATCCTCCAGGCGCAAGGTCAATGCCCCGTCGCTGCCCGCCTCCGGCAAACTGTAACTCAGAGAGGAAAATTCCACCTCCCCGGAGTCATCCGCCAGGGCCGGACCGGACCATGACAGGCTGGCGGCCAGAAGCGCCGCCAGGGCGAATAGTGCGGCTGCGCGCTGTTTCATGATTTCGCTCCTTGCTTATTGCTGATATAGTTGCTCAAACTTTTCCTGATAGATCCTTTGCAACAGTTCGTCGCCAGAGGCCGCAGCCGAACGCAGGCAGTGTTCGGCAAGTTTACGATCCTTGCGCGCGGCGCCCAGGCGGGCGAGGATCTCCAGCGCCTCTTCAGCCGCCGCTTCCGCCCCGGCCTTTCTGGCACAGCGCAGCAGATCGCGCCAGGAATCCACGGAATAGAGTATGGCCGCCAGCTCGCCGCGCAGGTGCAGGGCGTCGGACCAATGCCCTTCGCGCTCCAGTGCCTCGGCCAGGGTGACGCGGCCTTGCACCCAGAAAGGATGCTCCTGCACCAGCTTCAGCCATAAGGCCGCTTCCTTGCCGTGCGCGGCGGCGTTCAGGGCGGCCTCGTCCTCGGCCGTCAGGCGCAGGGAGATATCCAGGCTGTCGTCAATAAAGGGCAGAAAGCCGTCGGCCTGCCCGAGCAGATGCTTGTCCGTTTTGATAAGGCCAAGGCAACGACCGCGCAGGATGCACTCATTGTGGGCGTCGTCCCTTTTGCGCCCCGGAGTCCGGCTTTCCAGATGCAGGACCACCGATTCGGGCACACAACTCAGCCTCCTGCCGCGCTGGTGAAGATGCAGGCAGAAATCCACGTCCTCAAAACCGTTGCGGTACTCCTCATAAAAACCCCCGAGTTCCGCAAACAAGGCTCCGGGCACCATGAGCGCGGCCGCCGTGAGAATCTGAAAGTGCCGTCTGCGCTTTACCGCCGGGTGCGTAGCGGGAAAATGCCGGTACAGATGCTCCACGGCGTTGCGCGAATAAACCACGCCCAGATGCTGCACGGTGTTGTCTTCATAAAGCAGAAGCGGCCCGGCTGCGCCAAGCTCCGCTTCTTCCTCAAAGGCGCGCAGCAGCGGCGGCTCCCAGCCCGGGGTGAGCACAGTGTCGTTGTTCAGAAAAAAAAGCAGGGGCGAACTGGCCCGAGCGGCCCCCGCGTTGCAAGCCGGGCCGAAGTTTCTGTTTTCCTCAAAACGGATGCGCGTGAAACGACCGGGGAACACCGCCTCGCCCACCGGGCCGAGGGCGCTGCGCGTTTCGTCGGTGGAGCCGTTGTCCACCACCGTGACGGCATAGTGGCTCCCGGGCGTGTGCTGACGCAAACTGAGCAGACAGTTCTCGGTCAGTTCCCAATTGTTGTAAACCGGGATGACAACGGTATAGGCGCGGCTTTCGCTCATGTGCTTTGCTCCCTGCCGCCGGGCGGCGGCGCTGTTCCTGCCCCGGACTAGTCCTTCGCTGCGGGCTGCCCGGCTTCCGTCGCGTCGGGCTGTCCGGCTTCCGGCGCTAGAGCCTGTCCGGCCTCGTCCGGCGCTACGGGTTGTCCGGCCTCGTCCGGCGCTACGGGCTGTCCGGCCTTGTCCGGCGTGTCGGAGTCCGCTACGGGTTGTGCGGCGTTGAGCCAGGCGCTGAAGGCTGCTTCGGCGCGTTGGCCGTAAAGGGCTTTTCTGTCGGCCTTGCCGGCCCTGACCCCGAGTTCGGGCATCAGGCCGAACTGCACGTTGCTGGGCTGAAAGCGCTTGGCCGCTGTGCGCAGGTGCCCGAGCAGCGCGCCCAGGGCCGAATCCAGAGGCGGCGGCGGCAAATGCCGCCCCTGCGCCCGGGCGGCCAGAAAGCGCCCGAGCCAGAGGCCGCAGGCGGCGGACTCCACATAGCCCTCAACGCCCGTGATCTGCCCGGCCAGAAAAACCGGCGGAAGACCGGGCGGCAGGGCCTTGAGGGACAGATCCGGGGCCAGGGCTTCGGGGGCGTTGACAAAGGTGTTGCGGTGCATGCTGCCGAAGCGGACGAACTCGGCCTGTTCAAGGCCGGGGATCATGCGGAAGATACGGGCCTGCTCCGGATAAGTGAGCTTTGTCTGGCAGCCCACGAGGTTGAACATGCTTTTGTTGAGGTTTTCGGCCCGCAGTTGCAGCAGGGCATAGGGGCGTTTGCCGCTGCGCGGGTCGGTGAAGCCCACGGGCTTCAGGGGCCCGAAGCTCAGGGTTCTGAAGCCGCGCCCGGCCAGGGCCTCTATGGGCATGCAGCCTTCAAAGTGGCGCTCCTCTTCAAAGTCGCGGGCCATGAACGTGCGCCCTGCGAGCAGGGCCTCGTGAAAGGCCGTATACTCCTCCAGGTTCATGGGGCAGTTGAGATAGTCCCGGCTTTCAGGCTGATAGCGCGCGCCCCAGAAGGCAAGGTCCATGTTCACGCTGGCGCCGTCCACCACAGGGGCGATGGCGTCGTAAAAATGCAGATGCCCGCTGCCCGTGATCCCGGCCAGGGCCTCGGCCAGGGCGTCGGAGGCAAGGGGCCCGGCCGCGATGACAACAGCGTCGCAGCCGTCCAGGGGCGGCGCAAGGCAGTGACCGGCTATAATCTGTGTGATCTCGCGGCGCTCCACGCTGATCAGGGGCTGTTGCCCGATCTTTTCGCTGATGCCGGCGGCAAAGCGCGCCCGGTCTACGGCCAGGGCCTTGCCGGCCGGCACGCGCACGCTGTCGGCCACGCGCATGGTCAGGCTGTCCAGGCGGCGCATTTCCCGCTTCAGCACCCCCACGGCGGAATCCGGGGCGTCGGAGCGAAAGGAGTTGGAACAGACAAGTTCGCCCAGGTCGGGGTTGACATGGGCCGGGGAAAAACGCTCCGGCTTCATTTCAAAAAGGCGGACCCCAACGCCGGCGCCGGCAAGGGCATAAGCGCATTCGCAGCCCGCGAGCCCGCCGCCGATCACGGCTACAGTGCTTAGGGCCATGGAGCGTTACAGCCCCAGGCTGGCGAGCAGATCGTCAACGTCATCCTGCGAGGCGGCGCTGCTGCTCGGGCCCTTGAGTTCGGATTTCTTGATTTCCTCCACCTTGCGCTTGCTCTCTTCAGCGATTTGGGTGAGGTCTTTTTCCGGCTCCTCTTCGCGGCTTTTCAGCATGATTCCGGTGGACACGTAGAGGTCGAACACGGTTTCGCGGATGGAGTTGATGGCGCTGACTACCTTTTTCAGACGCTGGCCGGTGAGATCCTGAAAGCTCAGTTCGGTAATGATGTCGGTGAGGGAGGCGGCCAGCTCCTGGTTCAGGCCGTCCAGGCGGGCCAGGGCCTTTTCGTTGGCGGCGGCTGCGGGGCCGTTGCCCGCGCCTTCCAGAGCGGCGATGATGGTGCCGGCTTCTTCCTGCTGCTCGAGCAGGCGTTCAACGGTTTCCATGATCTTTTCAGTGGCGTTGAAGGTGGTCTGCATGATCTCTTCAATCTGGCGCGCGGCGTCGCTGAACAGCTTCTGGGTATGCACGCTGTCGGTATCGGGCGCGCTTTTGCCCGCCGGCATGCCGGGGCCCGCTTCTTCTTTGGAGGCGCTGTCTATTTCCTTGTAGATGCCGCGCAGGCCCAGGCGCATCTGTTCGTTCAACTGGCGGTAGAATTCGCCCTCGACCATGACCTTGGTCATGGTTGAGGAAAGCTCGCGCTGCACGGCCTGCATGACCGTTTCCTTGACCGATTCGGCCACTTTGTCGGATACGCGCGCGAGCACGCGGTCCAGAATTTCTTCCTGAGAGATCATGCTGCCTCCTGAGGCTTGTTCCGGAATGCCGAGATTTGTGTCTGAATCCTGAAGCAGGGACGCCTGCCGAAGCTGGCAGACAGAATGAACAATAATCATACAAAGATACATCAGCCCAGGTAAAAAGGAAAGTATAAAGAAGCTGACGCGCCGCGCAGGGGCTGGTCTTTACCGCGCGTCCGGCATATAATCAGTCAGGGCCTGATAAGACTGGGGCCCTTTTATTCCCTGCCAGCGTAGGAAAATCTTTTTATTACTGTAGAGTACCGTAAAAATACACTCCCTCCATACAAGGAGAAGCGGCATGAACAACGAGCAACCGATCAAAAATATCCGCAAGGCACTGGTTCTTATGGTCCTTTTGGCCCTTCTGGCCCTGCTCGGGCTCTCGGCCTGCGCCACATGTGCCACGGGGCCGGGTTGCGGTTATACACCTGAAATACAAGTGCGCGGGGAATATGACGCGGCCTTCACATACAGACGCTGATAACGCTCCCCTGTGCCGACTGCGGGCCGGGGAAGAAAGAACAGACGCGGAGCGTGGGCCCCTGCGCTTTCCTCTTGTTTTTCGGCTTCCTGACAAGGGGGGGAGCATGCGCCTTGACGCCGCGCTGGCACTGGCTTTGCCCGAGCTCGGCCTGCGTGCGCGGCGGCGTTTGTGGGACTGGTGCCTGATCAAGGTGAACGGCCGTCCTTGTGCGCGTGGATACATGGCCGGGCCGGGGGACGAAGTGCGGGTGGAGGCCATGCCGCCTTGCGGCGGCGGCGTCATGAACGTGGAGCCCGGTTCCGGGCCTGCTGCGGATGAGGCGCCAGTGCCGCTTGCGGCCAATGCCGCTTATGCGGCTTTTTTCAAGCCCGCCGGCCTGCACAGCGCGCGGATGGCGGCTTCGCCGCATGCCAGTCTGGAGGAAGCCCTGGAGCGGCACTGGAGCGCGTTGCGCGCGCGCCATGGCTGGAGGGCGGAAAGGGCGGTCTTGCTCACGCGTCTTGATGCGTGCACTTCGGGTATTGTTCTGGCGGCGTTGGATGAGGATGCGGCTGTGTCTTTTAGGACCATGGAGGCTGCGGGCGAGGTGCGCAAGCGTTACCTGGGGCTGGTGCGGGGGCGCCTGCACGAAGCGTTGCTGCTGACCAGCGCCCTGGGCACGGATGGGGGCAGGGTGACGCGGCTGCTGGAGCGTGAGGATCCTGATCCGGCGCGGCACACCCTGGTGCGGCCCCTGCGTTTCGCCCCGCCGGGCGCCCTGGCCGGGGTTCATGAAGTGGGCACGGTGGTGCTGGCCTGCATCGGCCGGGGGGCGCGGCATCAGATCCGGGCGCATCTGGCGGCCGCCGGGCATCCGCTTCTTGGCGACGCCTTGTACGGCGGCGGTGAGGGCGGTTTTTTTCTGCACAGCGCCGAGCTTGTCATGCCCGGTTTTATGGTGCGCTGCCTGCCGTCCTGGTCCTTTCTCCCGGATGCTGATCGCTTGCTGGACGCGGTGCCCC
>JAJDJN010000133.1 GCA_030267245.1 Desulfovibrio sp. OttesenSCG-928-A18 | reverse complement strand
AGCATATGCACACGGCGGCCACCAGGTTTCGGTATAACAAGCGGGTTTTCCTGGCTCCTCCCTGGCGGGAAATCTTTCATGAGGATGCTGAACGCAAGCAATCCTGGGATGAAGCCATGGCGACGTTTGAATCCATGGTGAGCACTTACGAGTCCCTGGATTATGAAATCGTGCTGCTGCCCCTGGCGTCTGTGGAGGCGCGAGCCGAATTTGTAGCCAGACATATTGCCGAGTAAATTCGTCCACAAGCAATTACGTCGTGGTTTTCCGCCTGACCAGGTTCAAAAACAACTCAGAAGGCTTGGAGAACATCTGGTGTTTTTTCCAAACCAGATTCACCTGTGATTGCAGGGCGGGCTTCAGCGGACGAAAACACAGGTTGCTGCCGCCTGCCGTGTTCACAATATTGTCCAGGCAGAGTGCGTAGCCAATCCCGGCTTCCACCAGCAGGGAAGCGTTGAAAAGCAGGTTGTAGGAAGCCACGAGGTTCAACTTGCTGTAATCCGCCTTGAACCAGCTTGAAAGCTGTCCGCCCTCCAGCGCTTGCCGTGAACAGATGAGCGGCACGTTCCGCAAATCTTCCGCCTGAATTGCATCCAGAGCGGCCAGCGGACTGTCGCTGCGCATGAGCACGCCCCAAACATCCGGGATGGGGAGGCCTATGTAGTCATATTTGGAAACATCATACGGCTCGATCAGCACGCCGAAGTCCACCAGCCCCTTGTCGAGGCGTTCCATAACATCTTCCGCATTGCCGCTGAATACCTGAAAACGTATATCCGGATACTCGCCAGCCAGATCATGAACGGCCCCGGCCAATGTCCGGAAGGCCTGCGTTTCTCCCGCTCCGATGCGGACTGTACCGGATACCGTCCCTTCGCCTGATGCCAGCTCGTCCTGGGTTTTCCACACAAGGTCAACAATCTGCTCGGCCCTTTTGCGCAGCAGCAACCCGTGTTCGGTGAGGGTGATCTTCCTGTTTCCCCGCTCGAAAAGCTTTGCGCCCACCTCTTCCTCCAAGTCCATAATCTGCCGGGAAAGACTTGGCTGGGAGATGTGCAGCACCTTGGCCGCACCGGAAATGCTTTGTTCGCGGGCCACTGTCAGAAATGACCGCAATATTCGTAGTTCCATCTGAATCTCCTGAACAAAACCTACCCATGCACACAGGCTATGTCAAAGTATTTGACATTGGTATTTTACATATAAAATGAATGACCATACCGTGCACGAAAGGAGAAAACGCCATGCGGAAGAAACCCATTCTGCTCCTGATGCTGTTGGCTGGATTTCTCTCCCTCATGGTGCCCGGCGCTCACAGTCAGGCCATGGGGCAGGAGGCGGCAAAAGTCTTTCCGGCAAAGATTCGTATCGTCAGTGATGGCGGGCAGGCGGTTATTGCGTTGTACGATACCCCCGCCAGCAGGGATTTCGTTTCGCTGCTCCCTCTGTCGTTGTCGTTCCGGGATTACGTGGGAGAAGAAAAGATAGCCAATCTGCCGCACTGGCTGACAACGCAGGGCAGCAGATCCGGCGGCGATGTCCAGGGCGATTTCACCTACTATGCCCCGTGGGGCAATTTGGCGGTTTTTTATAAAGGCTTCGGCAAAGACCGGAACTTGTACATCCTTGGCCGCATCGAATCCGGCAAGGAATGGCTGGCCGGTCAAACGGCGGATTTCACCGCACGGATTGAAGTCATCGAATAATCAACAAGCAAACGAGTAAGGAATGAATCTGAAACAATTGCTGACGCACCTTGATAACGGCCTGCCGTTGCATCCCGGCACAGACATCTTCACCTGCATGACCGATCACAGCCAGGAGGCCCGGCGCATCACCGCAAAGCTGAACGCCGCCTATCATGAGCCGGAAGAAATCGTCGCCCTGATGGCTGAACTGACCGGAAGGCCGGTGGATGCGTCTTTCAGGCTGTTTCCGCCATTTTATACCGACTTCGGTAAAAATATTACCCTCGGCAAGAACGTGTTCATCAACACCTGCTGCTGTTTCCAGGATCAGGGCGGCATCAGCATCGGGGACGGCACGTTCATCGGGCACAGGGTTGTGCTGGCTACCCTTGATCACGGATTTCTGCCGGCGGATCGCGCTTCCAACTATCCGGCCCCCATCCGTATCGGTCGGAATGTCTGGATCGGTTCCGGAGCAGTCGTTCTGCGCGGCGTGACCATTGGCGACAACGCGGTCGTCGCTGCCGGAGCGGTAGTGACGCGGGATGTGGAGCCGGGCGTTATCGTCGGCGGCGTTCCGGCAAAATTCATCAAAACAGTAGCCGAAGCCGCAGAACGGCAGAAAAAGGAGCAATAGCATGAACAAAAAAACAGTGTACGGCTTCCTGGCCGTCATGTTGGGAGTGACGCTTATGACCACACAGGCTTTCGCGCAAAGCAAACCGGCTGATGCGGACAACTTTTATCAGAGTGACAGTGTGACGGTGGAAAAGGTGAGCTTTCCCAACCAGTACGCCATGAAAATCGCGGGCAACCTCTACCTGCCCAAAGGCCTTGACCAGACGAAGCGGCATCCCGCCATCATTGTCAGCCATCCGATGGGCGCGGTTAAGGAACAGAGCGCCAACCTCTACGCCATCAAAATGGCCGAACGCGGATTCGTTACCCTGTCAGTTGACCTGGCTTTCTGGGGTGAAAGCGGAGGCATGCCCCGCAACGCCGTTTCACCGGATATGTACAGCGAAACCTTCAGCGCCGCCGTGGATTATCTTGGCAGCCGCGCCTTTGTGGACAGAAACCGCATCGGTGCCATCGGCATTTGCGGCAGCGGCAGTTTCGCCATCAGCGCGGCCAAGATTGACCCGCGTATGAAAGCGATTGCCACCATCAGCATGTACGATATGGGCGCGGCCAACCGGCACGCGCTGGGTAAATCATTGCCCCTGGAGCAGAGAAAGAAAATTATCGCGGAAGCCGCACAGCAACGCTGGGCGGAGTTTGAAGGCGGCGTAACCAAATACACCAGCGGCACAGTGCATGAAATCAAGGCCGACTCGCACCCCATTGAAATCGAGTTTTACGAGTTCTACCGCACGCCCAGAGGGGAATTCACCCCCAAAGGGCAGACCGGTGAAACCACGACGCACCCGACCTTGAGCAGCAACACAAAATTTATGAACTTTTACCCCTTCAATGACATAGAAACCATTTCGCCTCGTGCGTTGCTGTTCATTACCGGCGATCAGGCCCACTCTAAAGAATTCAGCGAGGACGCCTACGAAAAGGCCGCTGACCCCAAAGAACTGTACTATGTCAAAGGAGCCGGGCATGTGGATTTGTACGACAGGGTGAATCTGATTCCCTTTGACAAACTGACCGCGCTTTTTACGCAATATCTGTAATAAACTCCTGAAAACCTTAGCGCGGCGGGAAGAATTTTTCCCGCCGCAATCCTTTTGAGAGGGTACATATGCGTGTACTGAAAACAAGCCTGCTGGCGGTGCTGTTAGTGCTGCTAGCCACCCCAGTATATGCCGGAGAAACGGAGCAAAGAAGGTTCCCCGTCCCGCAAACGGTCAGCCCGGAGTTGCGGGAGTTGATCGGCGGGAGGCCTTTTCCGTTCTGGAATGTGCATCCACAAAACGCGGCGGAATGGAACACTTTCGTGGAAACCATCGCGGACGCGGTCAAGACCGGTTTGCCGCAGCTTCAGGAGCAAATGCAGGTCACGGTTACACCGGGAACCGTTGCGGGCGTGCCTGTGTTCACGGTCGCTCCGCGTATTCCGCAGCCTGAAAATACACAGCGCATTCTGCTGCACTTTCATGGAGGCGGTTATGTGCTTAATCCCGGCGAGGCCGGAACGCCTGAAGCGGTTCTTATGGCCGGTTTCGGCGGCTTCACGGTGCTGTCCGTTGATTACAGAATGGCTCCGGACTTTCCGTACCCTGCTGCCCTGGATGATGCCATGGCCGTCTATCGGGAATTGCTCAAAACGGTTCCCGCAGAAAACATAGGCGTGTTCGGTTCTTCCACCGGCGGCGGCATGACGCTGGCCCTGGCGCTTCGCGCCAAAAAGGAAGGCCTGCCCCTGCCCGCCGCTCTGGCTCCCGGCACCCCCTGGACAGACTTGAGCAAAACCGGTGACAGTTACTATACGAATGAAGGTGTGGACAACATGCTGGTCAGTTATGACGGCTGGCTGGCGGATGCGGCCAAATTTTATGCCGGGGAGCATGACCTGAAAGACCCGCTTCTTTCCCCTGTTTACGGGGATGTGACAGGCTTTCCCCCAACGCTTCTGACGTCAGGCACCAGAGATCTTTTCCTGAGCAATACCGTCCGAATGCATCTGAAACTGCGCCAAGCCGGAGTTTTTGCTGATTTGATCGTTTTTGAAGGCATGTCCCATACGCAGTACCACATGAACCCCAATGCGCCGGAAACACGGTTTCACTTCACAGAATTGGCGAAATTTTTCCATAAGCATCTGGAGTAGAAGACTCTCCGCTTGCTTTCTTTAATTTTTGCCTTTTGGGGATTTATGCACGACACCTGTGGCCAGACCTTGCGACACTTATTTTTACTGCCACAAATATGCCCCGAAAATACTGGAACAGGGCTTTCGGGGCAAGTGGAACGACGAAAAAGGCAGTCGTAGTTAGCTTACCGGGGTATAATCGATTTTAGATTCTTCACCTGTTTGCTCAATCTTGAAAATGACGGGCCGCAGGCCGTCGTTACAGCTGCAAATTGCTACGCCAGGCTTGCGTATCCAGTCACCATAATAAAAAAGCCCGCTATTATTGCCCGAACCGTGCGCCAGTGCGAAGACGTATTGATAAATGGCTTTCCAGGCTTCCGAGCAAAACCCCTCCGGACAGGCGTAATCGGCGTAGAAAACCTGTCCTTCGCGCAGCATCGGGCAGGCGGTCAGCCCTTCCGCACCGTATTCCGCAGCCAATTCCTGATCAAAGGTCTTTTTCAGTACCGTAATTTTGCATTTATTCATATCTGATTCCTCTTTTTCAGTTACGGCCCCAAGGCCCGGCGAACCAATATTTCAAAAACGCCTAGATGCTTTTTGAAGTCAAAATCGGCATCATCGGCGGTTCTGGCAATAAGCCCATCCACAAGCGCATACAGCCAGACTGAAACTGAATCCATCTCCAGAGTGTTGTCGATTTCTCCAGCGGCAGCAGCCTTTTCCAGCAATTCAACAAAAGCTTTGCGCATGGCCTTGTCGCTGGCCGCAAACGCCTTGCGGACAGACGTGTCGCGAGCGGCCACAGCTAAAATTTCCGTCCATAACCGATGATCTATTGGGAAACCCACATCGCAAATGCAATCCGTCATCACGCTGATAATTCCCTGCATATACGGAGCGGAAACGGCAGCCTGCCGCGCTTTTTCAGCGCCTTGACCATGTTCCTCGGCGATCATGGAGATGAACAGGTCTTCCTTGTTTTTGAAATGCACATACAGTGTGCCCTGACTAACTTCTGCGCGTGAAACAATGTCCGCAACGGAGCAGCCGTCATATCCTTTCTCAGCGAAACAAACGGCGGCTGCGGTAAGCAATCTCTCCCGCGTCGCTGATTTTTGATCCTTCCGGGTGGCCATGGTTTCTCCTGAAATATTTTGACTGACTAATTAGTCATTAATACGGGAAAAGAATGACGTCAAGCGTCTACTTCCCCAAATCCTGGCCAGGACTGTACCCCGGAGGATGCCCCAAGGCCTCGTTTGTTCGTCGCTGGGCTTCTTCCGGTGCAATGCCCTGAAGCACCAGTTTGCCCCAGGTCTGATTCCAGGCAAGCGTGCGCTGTTCGCGCTCCTCTCTTTCCCGGGCTGAAACCTGTCGAAACCCGCGTTTGGCGGGAGACTTGAACATATCCCGCATCCGGCCCATGAGGTCGGACAGCTTTTTGTTCATTTTCTGCGCTTTGCGGCGCAGCCGTTCCGAGGCTTGCGCC
>JAJDJN010000132.1 GCA_030267245.1 Desulfovibrio sp. OttesenSCG-928-A18 | reverse complement strand
AGTATTTGAAATTTCAGGATGCCGAACCCAAGTCGAACTCGCTGACTTTTTTGAAATTCGCTAGTCCTCTGTATCCGATGCCAAGCGCCGGAACTCTATTCCCTCAGACTGGTTAATGAAGCTCCTGCGGTTAAAGCGGGTAAATCCCGAATGGATACTGACAGGAGAGGGCCAGCGCTATCTAGTTCCAAGTGATTCACCTGAAATGGGTCTTCATGTGGTCTACCTGACCGAGACAAAGCCCCCTGAGGAGTGTTCGGCTCAAGACCGGTAAAGCCGGGGGCTTGGCCTGTGAGCCGCTCAAAGCGGCTATAAATACAGCGCCTAAAGGCGCATTACTTGGGCAGCTTTATTTGCTCTAACTGTACCAAGTGGGGTAATCACTTGGTACACCTTTATTGTCTTTTGGGGAGTGGGGCTACTGCTCTTGTTCCAAGTGCCAAAAATCAGCAACGGACATAGGTTTGGGGCGTTCCATGTCGAGTTTTAAAAAGTGCTTGTCGCCGCTAACAATAACATCCACTCCAGCCATAATCGCCGCGTTCAGGATCGGCTGATCTTTGGGGTCGGAAATTAGATTGTGTCTACACGAGATTTTCGCTATAAAGAAAGCACCACATACGGAGGGTGCTTTCGTGAAAAACGCACAGCGGCGACACGATCTATCTGATGAAGCATGGGCATTGCTGGAACCCAATCTCCCTGGGCAAATTGGCAAATGGGGAGGAGTGGCAAAAGATAACCGCTTGTTCATCAACGCTGTTTTTTGGATATTGCGCACCGGGGCGCCGTGGCGCGACTTACCCCCAGAGTATGGAAAATGGGGCACTGTGCATCAACGATTTATCCGGTGGCGTGACAAGCGAATATGGGAAAGACTTCTCGAAATTCTGATCGACGAGCCTGATTTTGAATGGCTGATGATCGATGCCAGTCATTGCAAGGTTCACCCGCATGCTGCGGGAGCCAAGGGAGGCAATCAGGGGATGGGCCGCACAAAAGGGGGCTCAACAGTAAAATACATTTGGCCGTGGATGCGCATGGTATGCCAGTCAGAGCTATTGTTACAGCGGGTACCACAGCGGATTGCACACAGGCCACAGCCTTGATTGATGGCTTTGCCGCTCAGTTTCTGCTGGCGGATCGCGGATATGACAGCAATGAAATCATAAACAAGGCAATCGAAGCTGGCTGCCAGGTTGTCATTCCACCAAAGAAGAATCGCAAAATACCGCGAGATTATGACAAGGAGCTTTACCGCGGAAGGCATTTGGTAGAGAACGCATTCCTCCACCTTAAGCGTTGGCGCGGCATTGCCACCAGATACGCAAAGACACTCGCTTCGTTTGAGGCCGCCGTGCAAATCAGGTGCATAGTGCTTTGGGTAAATGTTTTGGCTTAACTCGCGTAGACACTATCTAGCTTACTCGGTTCTTTGGGCGCAATAATCATTTCATACGAAAGTTGGGCTAGAAGCACGTCAACATCAGCAAGTAAATCCGGGCGTTTCCTGGCAACCACATCACGGATTTCCGCCACAATATGATCGCACAACACCAGTTCGTGCTTGCCAGTGATATGCAGCAAAACTTTTGACGGGAGTGAGGCCGGGAAAAGCAACGTAGAGATATAAACATTCGTATCGGCCATCACTCGCATGATTATTTGCCTGCCCCGTAACGCACTTCATCAACCAAGTTTTGCACGTCCTCTACGCTGGAAACGCCAAAATCTTTAGCGGCTCCGGCAAAGGCGTCTTGCGCCCGGAGAATGGCCGTGGAAGAAGCGTTGTCGATCACAATCTGCCCATCCCGTTCAATGAACAATAGTTTATCGCCTTCCTTGAGTTGCAGCCGCCTTCGGATTTCAACGGGGACCGTCACTTGGCCGTTAGCTGATACTTTTGCCAGATTCATAAATCCTCCTCAAAAATTCTTGAGATTCTTTATTTTCTTTATAAGGCCATTAAGTAGGGCCGTCAATGGGCAATACACGGTAATCACCCATTTTTAGCAGCAGCTACAAGTAGAGCCTATGCCACTTATGTCAGCTTCACGGCTGGCGGGCATGCTGCCACAACGCTACGCACTGCCTCGGTTACGGAGAGTCCAGCCGTATCCAGCACCAAGCGTTCCCGGGTCCAGGGCTCGTATTTTCTATCCACAACTTGTTGCCAGTTCGGCAGGCGAAGGCCCTCCACATCACTTTTGCGGGACTCAACACGTCTTTTGTGTTCCGCTTCGTCTGAACAAACAACCTCGATCTCCAGGTATGGCGCGGCCGCCTGGACAGCCACATCCCGCCAGGCGTCTCGCGTAACTTTCAGGGGATTCACCGAATCCGCAACCACTGTCATACCGTTTTTAAGATTGTCCAGGGCCACTGCACAGGCCGCGTAGTATCCGGCAGGGCCAAGATTCCATTGATCAGCCACAAGGCCGGAACGAATGATGCCCATCTCCAAACTGTCGATGCGCAGATATACCGCATCAAGTTCACGCGCCGCCCTGGCCGCAATGGCGGTTTTTCCCGTACCGGGCAAGCCGCTAAAAATTATGAGCATGGACATCCCTTTTTTTTTTGTCCGGCATCCCCCGGAAGCTGATTGCCGGACGTTGACCAACGGCCTCAGCGTGGAATCGGCAAATGGCACAATCACAAATGGTATCGTTTGAGCAGCTTCCTCGCTCTGGCGCGCATGGCCGGGGTACCACTTTCCCTTGCAGCCCAAAGCAGCGGCAAGACGTCCTTGCGCAGGCCTTCGTCCTTGGCGGCGAAGTCAGCCAGCAACTGGAGGGAAAGGGTCTTCACTATACTGCTTTCGCTGAACAAAAAATCTTTGAGTGTATCAACCAACAACTCGATATCTTCTTTGTCCAGAGTCAGGGTACGCATGGCCTGAAGCATGCAGGCACGGGCAAGATGGCTGTTGTCGGGATCGAGCAAGCGGTCAAGGAACCGCTCCTTATACGGTTGCAGCAAGTCCGGGCGCTCTAACGCCACCTTGGAAACGGCATAAGCGACGCGCATGCGGGCCAGTGGCTCTTCAAGCGTCAGTCCCTTGAACAAAAGCTCAAACAGCTCGGGTTCGCGCAAGACCGTCTCCGCAGCCAACTGCGCCCGATCCGTTGACCAACGCTTGCCGCCGTGTAGCGACGATAACAGAGGATGATCGTTCATTTAGTGCTCTACCTGGATATTGCACCAACGCCAGCATACTCGCTGTCTTTATATCGTAAAAACAGCATGTTGCGTATACATTGCTGAGTATGGCCGATCTGCAAATTGTAAAAAGCTCTTTTCTGGTATGCGCTCAAAATCCGTTTCGGATTTTGAGCTAAAGGCACGCTGCGCTGCTTGCTTGCGGGCCGCTTGCTGTGGCAGGCTGCCGCCCGGATTATGCGCTGCGCGCAAAATCCGGACTAAAACGCCGTCAGCGAAAAGTCGAATTTTTTACAGCCGGCAAGGCGCAAGGCGAAACTGAGCAAAGGCGTATTGAACATACGGTGAGGTCAATTTTTGCCTTGCAACGCAGCCGGATGGGAAAGGGCGGCTTTGCGGCAGGCGGATAAATGGGGCCTGAGCTCAAGCGCGGCTTACGCCCCGGCGCTTCCTTCGTCCCAGGTCCGGTTGCTTTTCAAAACCTTTTTGCGCGTCCCTTGCCAAGCGTGCCTGGTCAAGGCCGATTCTTCCATGACGTCGAGCATTTTGCGATACAAGGCAAGGGGGATGGAGAACGAAAGCTCGTCCGTTTTCAGGAACTTCCTGGCGGAGACATCAAAGCCGCCAAGCACGGCGCATTCGATTCCTCTTAGGGCATAGACCTGCGGCCAGGCGACTATGCCGGTACAGCCCGCGCCAAACGGTGAAACTACAGCATTATGACTGCCCGCCGCGTAGCCTGTCAGGCTATGCAATCCGGTCAGAACTTCGGGCCTGGCAAAGAAGCTTACGCTTAAAGCTTGCTCCTCGTCCGTGAATTGATCAAGAGGCTTGAGAATGCAGTACTTGCCTTTGCCGAGCGGCAGAGCGCAATCATCCATGAACATTCGCATGGATTCGGGCGAAGGCAAATAATGTTCGCCTTCCATGGGCGTTCCCGGAACGCCAGTGGAGACGTAAAGCACATTCATGTCAAGATATGGGCCATACATGCCGGAAAAATATCCTCCCCCCATGCAGCCGCACTCTTCATGGCTTATCCAGGCGGCTTTCTTCTTTTTGCGAGCCAGCCATATGCTTCCAAGCAGACAGGTGAAGTTTGCAAAAGCATGCTGCCAGTCAATTTCTCCGGCGGCTTCCCGTTCACGGGAAAAAATCTCGCCCGCTTTCGGGCCGTAGCCATCCGGCTTATCGTCCGCATAGTATACGCCAAACGGGACTTCTTCGTGGCCCAAAAGCTCCATGAGTCTGTGCGTCTTTTTAACAAGATTTGTCATGACGGGCTTCCTCATTGGTAAAAAGTTGGCGACATCCGGCTATTTCGCCGCGTCTTGCAGGTTATTTTTGACAAGGCCGAGCACCTTTAGGGGCTGTTTCTAAATGGATTCCTCTGCAGCCATGGCAGGCTACCTCCAGGCGCTCACCATCCGCCCACCCGCCACCACGCGCAGCCGGGCGCCGTCCTTTCCCCAGGGGATGTAGACTGTGGCTATCTGCCCGGGGGCCAGGGCGCTCAGCGCTTTTTCAAAACGCAGTTCAAGTTCCACAGCGCCGGAATCCATTGTCAGTCTTGCCCTGGCCGGGCGCGCCGGCTCCCGGTAGCGGGTCTTGACCAGCACTGCGGGCGGCCAGTGCTCCGGGGGGAGAAGGATATTCACATCCCGGCACAGGCAGCCGTGTACGCGCATTTCGCCGGCCGGAGCCACGCGCAGGAGATTCAGGTCCTGGTCTTTGGCGGCCACGTAGAGCGGCTCCGTCCAGGCCAACCCCAGGCCCCGGCGCTGGCCTTCGGTATAACGCCACAGGCCCTTGTGTCTGCCAAGCACCCTGCCGTCGGCAAGGGCCATGGGGCCGGGGCCGCCGAGGGGAACGCCCAGTTCATCAGCCATTGCGGGCAGGTAATCGCGGTAGGCATCATCGGGAATGAAACAGACATCCTGGCTTTCACCCGGCTGGGGAGGGGTAATGCCGTGGCGCGCCAGCGCATCAAGCACTTGACTCTTGCGCGTGTCCCCAAGGGGAAACAGGGCCCTGGCCATGGCCGCCGGGGGCACCAGACTGAGAAAATAACTCTGGTCCTTGGCCGGATCACAGGCCTGCAACAGAACCAGCCCGGATATCGCATCGGATGATGCCGCCGTCGCGGGGCAAAAATCAGCGCCCGGCCCTGTTGCCTGCTCCAATCCGGCGTAGTGGCCGGTGGCGAGGTATCCGGCCCCGCGTTTCAGGGCCGCTTGCAGGAGCAGGCCGAACTTCAGGCGCGCGTTGCACAGGGCGCAGGGGTTGGGTGTATCGCCGCGCGCGTAGCCTTCCACAAAAGGCCGGATGACCAGTTGCCGGAATTGCGCTCGCAGGTCCAGCACATGCAGGTCCACGCCAAGGGCGCGGCAATGCTCTTCCAGACCTTCGCGCACGGCCTGCGTCGCTGCCTCCCGCTCCGCCCCGACGGAAAAAAAGACGCCGTGCAGGGCCATGACTCTGACGCCCGCTTCATGCAGCCGCAAAAGCGCATACAGGCTGTCCGCGCCGCCGCTCACGGCAACGGCAACGGCCGCCCGCCCGGACAGGACGGCCGCCGGAAGCGTGAAAAGCCCCGCCCCCCCGTCGCTGTCTGCGCATGCTTTTTCCCTGCTTCCTTCTGACATTGTGAAGCTCTCCGTGATCCCGATGCGATTCCGGGGCTGTTTCCAATATAAAAAAGTTTTCCTACGAGGACAGAGGGCAAAAGAGCCGTAATGTTACCAGGCCCCAGCCCGGGCTTGCACCAGGCACTGGTGCGCTTCGCCCCCCCTG
>JAJDJN010000131.1 GCA_030267245.1 Desulfovibrio sp. OttesenSCG-928-A18 | reverse complement strand
CCAAGGTATTCCAGCAGGCCGTCGCGCCGGACGAGGCTGCGGGGCATGGTCCCGCCCAACTGCCCTTCGCGCTCGATGCCGTCCCCCAGGTAGGCGGCGTTGTGTGAAAGGGCCGCTTCCAGCTCTTCCACACGCTTGCGCGCGTCATGCAGCGCGATAAGCAGCTTGTGATGCACTTTTTCCCGGTCGGTCAGGGACATGCAATACTCCAGCCCGGACAGGGGCTCGACAATATGCGGCTCATGGGGCCTGAAGCCCATTGCGGGGTTCGCGGAGGTTCAGGCCCCGCCGCCGCTGGCACAGACGCGCGGGTCAGCGCCTGGTCATTTCACGTTCCGCATCGCGCATGGCGGCGGCCTGCTTCAGGTCCTGGCGCTGGTCATACAGTTTCTTGCCCCGCCCGAGGGCCAGTTCCAGTTTAACCTTGCCGTTTCTGAAATGCATGTTCACCGGAATGAGGGAAAGGCCTTTTTGCTGCACTTTTTCCGCCAGGACGCGCAGTTCACGCCGGTGCAGCAGCAGCTTGCGTTTGCGATCCGGGTCGTGCCGCGCGTAGCCGGCATTGGCGTAAGGCGCGATGTGCAGTCCCACGACAAAGGCTTCGCCGCTGTCGCTGAAACTTACATAGGCATCGCGGAAGTTCACTCCGCCCAGGCGGATGCTTTTCATTTCCGAACCGGTCAGTACCATGCCCGCTTCAAAAAATTCCAGCAGTTCGTAATAGTGGCGGGCTTTTTTGTTGTGGGCGATGAGCCCGCCCGAGCTTTTCTTGTTCATGGCGCTGTGTCGTTATCCTGTTCGCATCCGGACTTTCAATACAGCCCCTAAGCGTCCATGCTTTGCTGGCTGACAAAAAAACTCACATCCTCTGGAAAACACTGATACAGCAACTGGCGCACCATATTGCTGATGGAGCGTATGGTCGGCGCGCCCAGAGCATGGGAAAGCAACTGCCGGCATTTGTCGGCATCGCTGTGCCGTATCAAGTGCTTGATGGCCGGAATGGACTGCGGCGCAAGGGATAGCTCATCCACAGGCATGCCGAGCAAAATGGGCAGGCAATAGGGATCCGCCGCCATTTCCCCGCACACGCTTACCGAGATGCCTTCGCGATGCGCCATGTCAACCACCTGCTTGATAGCTCGTACAATGGCCGGGTGCAAGGGCTGGTGCATATGGGCCACATGCCGGTTGCCGCGATCAACCCCCAGAGAATACTGGATAAGATCATTGGTGCCGATGCTGAAAAAATCCACCTCGCGCGCCAGGTCGTCAGCCATGAGCACAGCCGAGGGCAGTTCCACCATGATGCCCACGGGCATCTCCCGGTCAAAGGGGATGCGCCCGGCGGCCAGCTCCTGCTTTGCCTCATTGAGGATGGACTTGGCCAGACGCAGTTCGCCCACCCCGGAAATGAGCGGAAACATGAGGGATACGTTCCCGTGCGCGCTTGCCCTTAGCACCGCCCGCAGCTGGGTGCGGAAAATGTCCTGGTGTCTGATGCAGTAGCGTATGGCCCTGAGCCCCAGGGCAGGGTTGGCTTCATCCGGCACTACCCTGCCGCTGAAGACCTTTTCCGCTCCCACGTCCAGAGTGCGAAAAGTCACCTTGCCCGGAGCCAGAGCCTCTGCCATGGCCCTGTATTCGTTGTATAGTTCCTCTTCATCCGGCAGCGTGGCCCTGGTGATATAGCCAAATTCCGTGCGCACAAGGCCCACGCCCTCGCCGCCGGACTTGAGCACGGTCCCGGCTTCGGCCGCGCTTTCCACATTGGCCAGCACCGCGATGCGCTGCCCGTCCAAGGTTTCGGCCGGACGTGCGGCCAGTTTGCGGATGCGCATATCATAAGCCGCGTACTGTTCCTGCACCTGCAGGTATTCCGCCAGCTCCGCCTCGTCCGGCTCCACAAGCAGACGCCCTTTCAGGGCGTCCACAATGAGCAGTTCACCGCCGCGCAGGGAGTCGCACAGCCCGGTTACACCCACAAGGGCGGGGATGCGCAGGCTCCTGGCCAGGATGCCGGTGTGCGAAGTCTTGCCCCCCTGCTCCGTGGCAAAGGAAAATATGCGCTCCGGGTTCAGCCCGATGGCGTCACCAGGGCTGAGATCGTGGGCCAGCAGGATGCCGCGCTCGTTGCCGGTGGACTGGGCCGAAGCATCGCCGGACAAGTGCCGGATGATGCGATCAGCCACCAGGCGCACGTCTTCCATACGCTCGCGTATATACGGCGACACAATGCGGCTGAAAGTTTCGGCAATGCTCGACACGGTTTCCTCAAGGGCCCACTCCGCACTCATGCGCTGCTCGCGCACACGCTTCAGGGCCTCGCCGGAAAGCTTCGGATCGCGGCAGATAAGCAGGTGCGAATCAAGCACCTCCACCTGAATGCCCCCCGCGCTGTCGTCCAGAAGCTCGCGCGCGCCGGCAAAAGACGCGGCAACGGCCTCCACCGCCTCCACAAGGCGGATGGCCTCGCTCTCCACCTTGTCCGCCGCCACGGTGACGTGACGCACCGAACCCGGACCCCGGTTGAGAAAAAAGCACTTTCCGACAGCAATGCCCGTTGAAACGGCTATACCCTGCAATACGGCTTTTGCCATTATGCTTCCGCCTTTGCCATAGATCCTCGCTCGCGCTGTTCTTTGCCGCCCGGCTCCGGGCTCCGGATCAGGAGTTGCCCGCCCGCTGCTCCATGTCCGGGGGCATGATGAAAAGCCGTTCCAGTTGTTCGGCCGCAAGATCCGCATCCTCGCCCTTGCAGCGGATGGTCAGGGAAGCGCCCCGGCCCGCGGCCAGGGACAATATATCCAGGATGCTCTTGGCATCCACTGTCATATCTTCGTATTCCAGGGTGATTTGCGAGCTAAAGCGCTGCGCCGCCTGGGCAAGTTTTGCCGCCGGACGCGCGTGCAGGCCGAGTTCATCCTGGATGAACACGGTTTTTTCCGCACCTTCGCCCTTTCCTGGCTCCGCGCCAGACACCTTATCCTCTGTCATGCTACCTCCGAAATATTCATATTTCGCAAGGGCCGCCAAGCCCTTGCCCTGTGGCCGCTCCATGTTCGCGCCTTGCCCCGCCCCCCGCAGGGGGAGTCCGAAGGACAAAGTGCGCGCTTTGTATCAGCAGTCTCACCCTCCGGCAAGAAAAGAAGGGATGATGCCGAAAAGACCCGCTTTGTGCAACGCGATGATCAGCGCCAGCAAAAACATGATCAGCATGACCCGGGGCATATGTATCCGGCCCACACAAGCCCCGGCCGCGACCAGATAGGCCAGCGCGAAGCCTGGCGCCACGATCTCCTTATCCGGCATGATCAGCCAGAGAAAAAGAGCGAGAAGGACCGCGTTCACGCATTTAAAAATGTCTCCATGGTTTATCAAATCCAGCCGCCGTAAAAAATACAGCACAGACATGCCCTTGCGCAGGCCAAGGACAAAGGTGCCCAGCTTGAAGAGCTGCAGCAGCACAAGCCCGGTCAGGGTGACGCTCAGGGCCAGAAGCGGCTGCCCAGCCAGGATGCAGCAGGATGCCGTCAGAGCCCAGGTGCACAGCAAGGTGCCGTTGAAAACGGAATCCCCGATGCCCGACAGGGTGTTGGCTGTGGTATCTTTCAGGCTTTCCAGAAAACATTTGTTCTGCCCCCCCTGGACGATGTCCAACTCCATGCGCAGAAAAATGCCGAGCAGCATGGGAGTGAAAAAGGGGTGACAATTATACCTGTCCACATAGCGCAGGCGCGCTTCGCGCAGGGCCGGTCCGGGGCCGTAAATTTTTGCCAGCGCGGGCTCAATGGCGTAACAAAAGCCGATATTCTGCAGCCCGCGCGGATTGTAGGCCGCGCCGATAAAATAGCTGCGGAAAAAGCAGCTCAGATAATCCATGGCTTGCAGCGTGCCGCTCATGCCCGTCCCTTGTTCCGCCGCGCCCGTGCGACCGTTTCAACCCCGCCCTGTCCGCCCGCCGTGCCGCTGTTCCGGTCCGAAGCGCCCGGAGCCGGTCCGTCGCAAAGCCGCCCGTCCGGGTCTTTTTTTTCCAGAATGCGCTGGTACAGTTCCTTCACCCGCCAGCCCGGCAGCCGCTCGCTGGCGCGCCTGGCCACATCCCTGGCCCTGCCGCCCATGCCCAGTTCCTCGTCCAGGACCGCGTCCACCCTGGCGGCATCGGCAAGGGGCGCTTCAAGGGGCGGGCCGACAAGCACGGTCACCTCCCCAAGCAGATCTTCGGGCACGGCATCCCAGGCGTCCAGAGAAAAAAAGAGGAATTCTTCGTGGGTTTTGGTCAACTCCCTGGCGATGCAGACCTCTCTGCGCCCCAGGACAGAATGGGCGCTGCGCAATGTATCGCGCAGCCTGTCCTTGCGCTCGAAAAAAACCAGGGTCAGTTCCAGTTCCCTGTAGGCTTTGAAAAAAGCTTCACGCTCCCCCGTCTTTCGCGGCGCAAAGCCCAGAAAGACAAAAGGCTGGGGCGGCAGGCCCGAAGCGCACAGGGCGGCCACTGCGGCACAGGGCCCGGGCAGGGGCGACACGCGAAGCCCGGCCGCGCGGCAGGCCCTGACAAGGGTGTAGCCGGGATCGGACAAAAGAGGAGTGCCGGCATCGGAGACAAGGGCCAGATTTTCGCCCGCGCGCAAACGCGCCACAAGCTGCGCGCAGCGCTGCTCCTCATTGTGATCGTGCAGGCTGGTAAAAGACCGGCCCTCAATGCCGCTACGTGCCAGCAACAGGCCAGAGCGGCGCGTGTCCTCGGCCAGGATCCCGTCCACCGAGGCCAGGATCTGCCTGGCCCGGGGCGAGAGATCACCAGGGTTGCCAAGCGGAGTCGCCACTATCCATAAGGTCCCGGAGTTCGATGACATTGCAGTGATGCTCCAGAATCAGCCGCCCTTCCGGCTCCTTGCGTACACAGATCAGATCAAAACGGCAGGGCTGGTGCCAGCAGTCATGCAGACTCAGATAAAGCCCGGCCGCGCGCAGCAGACGCGCACGCTTGCGCGCCGTGAAGGAGGCGTATACGGGGATGCCCCCGCCGGCGTCCTTTTGCGCCCCTGGTCCGCTGGTGCGGGTTTTTACTTCCACAAATATAAGACAGTCTTTACATCTGGCAATGATATCCAGTTCAAGGCCGTGCCCGGCGCCCCCGGGCCGCCAGTTGCGTTCGCACAGCCTCCAGCCAAGTTCCGCCAGGTAGCGGGCGGCGGCCTCTTCGCCGTCAGCCCCAAGGGCCATGTGCGTTTTGCCGTGCAGCATTCCGTATTGTGCCCCCAAGGGGGCTCACATGCAAGAAGGAAAACACAAGCTTCACGCTCTTGAAATAAACTGTTTCCTGTTCCAATGAAAACAGGTAGTATCGTGAGACATGCATACCGGCCCCGTGCCGGTCGATGCAAAATCAGGCGCCAGAGTAACGCTTGCGGCGCAAGGGGTTCGACCCGCGAGGCGCCTAGGGCGCCCCGCTCCCTGCCGCCGCGCCCTGCCTCCGCCGGAATAGCGGCGGGACCGTTTTATCCTGCAAACAAGGAGTAGCTCCCATGTCCAAAGTGATCGTGCAAAGTCTTGAAGGCGGCATCATGCACGCCTTCGCCCTGGTCAAACAGTTCATCGAACAGTGCCCGGAAAACATCTGGGGAACGAAATTCGGCGGCTGGCCCGTATGGCAGCAACTATACCACCCCTTTGCTTCCCTGGACTTCTTCCTGCGGCCGGCAGGGGCCGCCGAGGCCCGCTCCCCCTTTGCGCCGGGCGTGGCCGAACTGAAAAACACCCTGGAAGAAGCACCGGCCAAACAGCTGATCAAGGATTTCATCGTTGAATCTGAGGCGCTGGTGAACAAGTATATCGCCGGCCTTGACGACGGCGCCCTGGCCGCTAAAAACGAAGGCCTGTCCGCCCGCTTCGGCAGGGATGTAACCAACGCCGGCACCCTGGCCCTGATCGCCTCACATACCATGTATCACCTCGGCAGCTGCGA
>JAJDJN010000130.1 GCA_030267245.1 Desulfovibrio sp. OttesenSCG-928-A18 | reverse complement strand
GCTGCTTTGCGCACTTTTTCAACAGCAGCCTGGTGAAAGCGTTGTTTTGCCAGGTTGCCCTGAACATTAAGGCGGCCTGGCGCTTCAATGAACAGGCGCGCCGTAAGGCAGCTGATATTACACTGCGCCTGCTCTTATTGCTGCGCCGCTTCCGAGTCCTGTTTTTGCCCGGATTGGGCCATGAAGACAAGGCAAATTTTTACGAAGTCAGATTCTGTAAGAATGCCGCGCAATTGTCCATGCTCAAGCACGGGCAGGCAGCCGAACTTGTGGGCCAGCATCAATTCCCCGGCATCGGCCAGGAGCATGTCGGGGGGTATGGTCAGCACCTCGGAGGCCATGGCCTCGGAAACAGGGATTCCGGCTTCGATATGTTCGCGTTCTTCAGGCCCCACATCGGCAAAATGTGAAATGGTCGAGCGCAGCAGATCCCGCTGGGTCAAAAGCCCCACAAAGCCTCCGCCGGAACTGAGCACCGGCAGGTGCCGGATGCGGGCCTTGTACATGATCTCCCGCGCCGTTTTGAGGGAATCGGCCGGATGCAGGGTGGTAAGCTTTGTGGTCATCACATCCGCGACTCGAAGCATTGGCGTCTCCTTTTACTGTCAGCCGGAGCATTTCACACTTGATCAGAGAACGAAAATCAGCATCACTCAACATTTCCTTTACATATTTCAAGTACTATGACAAGGCGGCTCAAGGCCTTTGCGCCGGAACAAAAAGCTTGAGCGCAAGCATGGCTTCTTTTCGCAGTTTCCATATATTTGACAGGATGGGGCGTGGCGTGCCAAATAGATATGTTTTCGCGCGCGGGCGCGGCCCCCGCATGGAGAGCCAGAAAAACGGACAGGAACAGAACTCGCGTAAAGCTGCTATGGATACCTTTCAAATAAGTCGGGATCGGATGGTGCGCGAGCAGCTCATACCTCGCGGGATCAGCGACAGGGCCGTGCTGGACGCCATGCGCCGGGTGCCCCGGCATATGTTTGTGCAGGACGCCTTGCGCTACAAGGCCCATGAGGACCACCCGGTGCCCATAGGTTTTGGTCAGACCATTTCGCAGCCCTTTATCGTTGCCTTGATGTCCCAGATGTTGCAGGCCTCAAAAGGCATGCAGGTGCTGGAAATCGGCACCGGTTCCGGCTATCAGGCGGCGGTGCTGCACGAAATGGGGCTTGAGGTCTATTCCGTGGAGCGCTTGCGCGAGTTGTATTTTCGCAGCAGTGATCTGTTGATGCGCCTGCGTTACCGGACCATCCGCCTGAAGCTGGCGGACGGCACTGAAGGCTGGCCGGAATCGGCCCCCTTTGACCGCATCATTGTCACGGCCGGCGGCCCTTCGGTACCGCAGCCCCTTGTGGATCAACTGGCGGACCCCGGGTTGCTGGTTATTCCTGTTGGTTCCGAACGGCGCGGGCAGCGTCTGGTTCTTGTGCGTAAAGAAAACGGCAGCGTGAGCACTGAGGAACGCGAGCCGGTCGCCTTTGTCGATCTTGTCGGCAGCCACGGCTGGCGGCAGGGACCATGACCTGGCGGCGCAAGCTGGAGTACAGAATATTTTCCTTCAAGGAGATGGCAGGAATATGAGCAAGGACCCTTTTGAAGCCCCTCCGGGCACGGATACGGCCGACTGTGCAAGCAAATCCACCTGCGGCATGGCGGGCAAGGACGGCTCCGGCTGCGCAAGTTGCTCTTCGCGGAGCGGCGCGGCCAACCCCTTTGCCAAGCAGGACGCGTCCATAGCCGATACCCTGGGGCATATCAAGAATATTCTTTTTGTCATGAGCGGCAAAGGCGGGGTGGGAAAAAGCTCGGTTGCCGTCAACGTGGCCGCCGCCCTGGCGGTCGGGGGCAGCAAGGTTGGCATTCTGGATGTGGACATGCACGGACCGAGTGTGCCCAATCTGCTTGGCCTGGGCTTCGGCCTTGAAATGGACGAGGCGGGCGAGCGCCTGCAGCCGGCCGAATATCTGCCCAACCTGCATGTCATTTCCATGGATTCGCTGCTCCAGGACAAAAACACGGCCATCTTGTGGCGCGGCCCCAAAAAAACCGCCGCCATCCGCCAGTTCTTGTCCGATGTGCAGTGGGGGGATCTGGATTTTCTGGTTATTGACTCGCCCCCGGGCACCGGCGACGAGCACCTGACCATTTTGAAGACCATCCCTCAGGCCATGAGCGTCATGGTCACGACGCCGCAGGAAATATCCCTGGCCGATGTGCGCAAGGCCTTGAACTTTCTGCAGCACGCCAGAGGACGCATCCTCGGAATAGTCGAGAACATGAGCGGACTGGCCTGCCCGCACTGCGGCAAGGACATCCCGCTGTTTAAGAGCGGCGGGGGCAAGGATCTGGCGGAGCAGTACCATGTTCCCTTTCTCGGGGCCATAGCTCTGGACCCGGTAACGGTGCTGGCCGCCGATGCCGGCACCCCGGTGGTGCTGATGGAAGAGGATTCGGTGGCCAAAAGGGATTTTCTGGCCCTGGCCGCTGCCGTTGCCGAGGCCTGCGCCAAGGACGCCGCGGTGTTGCTTCCCCCTCCTGATGAACAGGGGTGACCATGCGCAAACAGCTCAACCTCCCCAACCAGCTTACCCTCAGCCGCATTCTGATGGTGCCGGTTGTGCTGATCTTTTTGCATTTCGGCGGGGTCTGGACCAGCTTTTTCGCCGGCTTCTTTTTCGCCCTGGCCGGGTTTACGGATTTGATTGACGGATATCTGGCAAGAAAGAATAAAGAAATCACTATGTTGGGCAAGTTTCTTGATCCCCTGGCGGACAAGATGCTGGTCAGTTCGGTCCTGATCATGATGGTCTATCTGGAGCGGGTTGCGGCCTGGATTGTGATCATCATCATCTGCCGCGACATCATGGTCACCGGCCTTCGGGCCATTGCCGCCGACGAGGGCATAGTCATCGCGGCCGACAAATACGGCAAGCTGAAAACCCTGCTTCAGCTTGTAGCTCTTGAGCCGCTGATTCTGCACTATACCTGGCTTGGCCTGCCCATGCACGACATCGGCATTTTTTTGCTTTACATCTCGCTGGCCCTCACAGTATTTTCGGGCTACAACTATGTACGTAATTTCTACCGTGACTGGCGGCAAAAACACGCCGCACGGGCGGAACAGGACGGAACTGACGAGTCCGCCGGGACCGGGAACATCCCTGGGGGGGAAAGCCCATGAACACCGACCCCTTGAATTGCCGATTGCGCAATTGTCTTGCCACCATTCTGGAGCTTGAGGAATCACTGGGAGATACGCATCTGGGCAGCGCGCTGCACAAGGAATTCTCCGTGCTCAAGGAGGTTATGGGCCGCCTTGAAGATGTCTCTGTAGCCGAGAGCGATGTCTGCCGCATCGAAGCCGCTACGGGGCGTTTTCTGGCGGAGCTGACCGAGAGTCTGGCCGGATCCACCGCCAAACAGGCGCGGATTTCCAGAATCCTGCACTGAACATGCTCGCCCGGCGTATAGTACTGATTGTTTCCATTCTCCTGAACCTGGTTTTGGTGTACAATCTGATTTGGGGAAAAAGCGGGGCCATCGCGTATCAGGATTTGCGCGAACAGTGCGATTCCCTTGAGGCGCGTATAAAGACCATTGGTGAAGAAAACCTGGAATTGAGCAGGGAAATTCACCTGTTGCAGACAGACGCCAAGTACCAGGAAAAAGTAATCCGCAACCGCCTGAACTTTGTCAGAGAAAACGAAATACTCTATACTTTCCCCGGGGGGGGTGCGGGAGAAAAAGCAGGAGCCACGCCGCATGAAACAGAAAATTGAATGGTACAGAGAGGTATTGGAACTGGAGCCCGGTTCCCGGGTGTTTTTTCCGCTTGCCAAACTCCTGGCCGCAGACGGGCAGGCTTCAGAAGCCATTTTCACCTTGAAGCAGGGGCTGTTGCGCCACCCCGATCATGTGGAAGCCCGGCTTTTGCTCGTTGAACTTCTGTTCATGCAGGACGCCGGGGCGGAACTGCAAGTTGAAATCGACGGCCTCGGGGCCCTGTTCGCCTCTTATCCCGCCTTCTGGACCGCCTGGAGCGAACGGATTTCCGAAACTCCGGCCCTGCATGACGCGGCTTTGGCCATGCGCTTTTTCGGCGCGGCCCTGCAAGGCAAAAACATCAGTTGGGGCAATATTATCGAGCAGGGCCTGCACAACATTCTCGGTCCGGCTGAAGCGCCGGCCGGGCATGCCCCCATGCTCAGCATGCCGCGTACGGACGCCCGGACCCTTGCGGCCATTCACAAGACCGCTTCGGTCAACCCTCCCGGCTATGTGCAGCAGCCCTCCATGCCCTATCCGGCCGGTGAGGCGCAAAGGCCCGGCGCAGTGGAAAACGGCTTTTTTGCCTCCACCCTGCATGGGAGCGAAGAAGAGGAGACGGAGGAGGCTTTTTCCCTGCGAACAAGAACCATGGCCGAAGTGCTGGCGGAGCAGGGCGATATAAACGGCGCCCTGGAAATATTCAAAGAATTGATGCAAGAAGCCCCGGCCGAAGAAAAAGCCAGCCTTGAGGCGCGCATGTCCGAATTGACCGCGCAAAAAGAGGGCAGCGCCGTTGCCGCGGAAGAAAGCCAGGAAGCGGAGAAAAACGCCCCGGCGCCCGGGGCCGAAAGCACCCGTCTGGTCAGCCTTCTGGAATCTTTGGCCCAACGCCTTGAAGCCAGGGCGCGTTAGGGCTCGTTCACAGCGGGGCTCTTTTGCCTCTGTCCGCGAAGGATTTGTCCTAAAATCCTTGCAGAGCGAATACATTTTTTCAAAGTGAATTTGCTTTTGTGCGGACAGGCCCAGGGAGCTGTCCGCCATGGTCTTTTCATCCCCCCGTCCGCGTCCGCGCATACCTTTTCACAGTTGCCAGGAGCAGCACAGTGCAGCGAATTCTACTCTTGCTTATCATCCTTCTAGCCCATGTCGTAAGCGGCTGCGGTTCCAGCCAGACCATCAAGGATTCCTGGAAGTTTACCACCAGGCAGTACAGAACCTACCTGAACACCCCGGCGTCCATTGATTTTGACGACAAGGGCAGTTGCGAGGTCTATGAAGTGGCCCTTGGCGATGCGGTGCTCAAGGTGGACGAGAATATCCTTGCTCTGATCCGGGCCATGGAAAACAGCGACCATAACCCCGGCCCGCCCTGGGTCATGAGCATGATGCAGCGCTTCCCCTGGCTGTCGGGCGTGGCCCTGGTGGATGGAGATGGCGTACTCAACGCCCAGTATCCCGAGTATTTCGCCAAAACATTTGACGCTTCCCCCCTGCTTGAAGCGGACCAGAAACAGCGCATGGGCGAACTGCGCGCCTATGTGCAGATGGACCCGGCCGGGCCGGAAGTATATGTGGCCAACCCGGTATTCGGCCAGGATAAAATGCGCGGGATTATTGTCGCCTACTTTGATCCCCGCGCCCTTGTCATGTACAGCTCGGACCCCGGCAGTTTCATGATCGCCTCCCCGGCCGGGGTGGTATGGCCGGGCAACTTCAGTTCTGGTTCGCCTGTATCCTCCACGGACTGGGCGACCCTGCTCACAAGCAAATCCTGCGGCATTGTGGGCAGCGAGGGGAATGAGTTCTTCTGGACCTCCCGCTATATCGGCAACCTGCCCCTGGTATATGCCATGCCCACCAGCTCCGGCAGATTCCCGGAGGCCCAGCCTGATGCGGCGCCGCAAAGTCCGCAGGCGCAAGGCGGGCAGCTTGAGCCCGGCGTCCCGAGCCCGGAGCAGGCAAGCCCCGCTACGCCTCCGCCCGCGCCGCCACAAGCCTTTGAGCCCGCCCCGGCGGCACAGCCCCCGGCTCCGGCTCAAGCCGCCCTTCCCGCGCCGCCGCCTGTGGAGTATGCGCCGCTTGAAACAGAGCCGAATCCCGTACCGTATCTTCCGCCTGTGCAGCGGCGTCCGGCGGCCCCCTGACAGCCGTCCGGAATACGCGCGGATATGCAAAACAAGACCGACCAGGGCCCTTCAGTCCCCTGACTTGCGCAACAGGGCCCGCAC
>JAJDJN010000013.1 GCA_030267245.1 Desulfovibrio sp. OttesenSCG-928-A18 | reverse complement strand
GTGCGGCGTGGTTGCCGGCGTGTTCATGATCGGCGGCGGCCTGATCTTTTCCCGCGCCTTTTCCAAACCGCTGGTGCAGGCGAAAAATTATGCCGAGCAGGTTTCGGCCGGAGACTTCAGCGGGAGCCTGCAAATCACGACCAAAGATGAAGTTGGCGCGCTTGCTCGCGCCCTGCGCCAGATGGTGGATAATCTGCAGATCAAAATAGCCGAAGCCGGGGAGCGCTCACGCGAGGCGTCGGAACAGGCCGCCTCGGCCAATGCCGCCATGCGGGAAACCCAGGCCGCCAAAGAAAAGGCCGAGGCCGGGCAAAGGGCGTGTCTGGCGGCGGCCGAGAATGTGGAAAAGGTGGTCGAGGAGCTTGTTCGCGCCGCAGAAAATCTGGACTACCAGATTGGGGCGGCCAACCGTAACGCGTCCGTTCAGCAGGTGCAGATGAACTCCTGCACAACGGCCATGGAACAGATGAACGCCACGGTGCTTGATGTGGCGCGCAACGCCTCGGTTGCCGCCGAAAGGTCCGATAACGCCAGAAGCAAGGCCCAACGCGGGGCGGGCGTTGTTGACGACTCCATTCAGGGGCTGAGCCGCGTTCAGCAGGGGGCCACCGAACTGCGGAGCATCATGGGGGAACTGGGCAAGGGCGCCGAGAGCATCGGCGCGGTTATGACCGTGATCAGCGACATCGCCGATCAGACCAACCTGCTGGCTCTCAATGCCGCCATTGAGGCCGCCCGGGCAGGCGAGGCGGGCAGGGGCTTTGCCGTGGTAGCCGACGAAGTGCGAAAGCTGGCGGAAAAAACAATGACCGCCACCAAAGAAGTCGGCATCGTTATCTGCACCATACAACAAGAAGCGCGCAGAAGCATTGAATCGGTCGACGCCACCGGCGGCCATCTTGCTTCCGCCAGCGAACTGACGTCGGAATCCGGCCGTTCCTTGAAGGAAATTGTTGATGAAGCCGTCTCCACCGCCGAACAGGTGCAAAGCATCGCCGCCGCCGTCGAAGAACAGTCGGCCACCAGCGAGCAAATCACCCATTCCCTGGAAGAAATCAACGCCAACGCGGCCGATACCGCCAAAGCCATGCAGCAGTCCGCCCAGGCCGTTGAGGGCCTTACTCAGCAGGTGGGCCGCCTGCGCGAACTGGTGGTCGAACTCAGGCAGATTGCAGGGGCCTGACCGCACGCGGAACAATCGCATAGTCACCATATGGCAATGTAATTAACCCGGATTTTGCGCCTCGCGCAAAATCCGGGTTATGGGCTGGCTCACCCTCGCGGCGGCTCAGTCCTCTTCCACTGGCGGCAGAATGTTGCTGCTTGCCGTGACCACCTTTTGCCCGGTGCTTTGCTCCAGTTCGCGCCGGGCCTGACGGGCGATGCCGCCGCCTCTTTTTCCGGCTTCCGTGTTTTCATTGAGGCCCGTGGCCTTCATGCTTTCGGCTATATGGCGGGTTGACAGTTCGGCCAGGGCGGTAAAGATAAGCTGATAAGCTCCGCCTCGGTCAGCCAACCTTGGCCAGCCAGAGCTTGATGGGCTCGGCACAGACTGCACCAGACGGAGCAGCGTTGCCGCGTCAGCGACGTCGGTCTTATATTTCTTGCCATCCTGGGATGTTAGCTTCAGTTGGTGACAATTTGTCACCAACTCGCTACCCTCTGCTTTGAGCCGTGTTTTCAGTTTGTTCCAATACTTGCGGGCTGTTTGAAAATCAGGCTGGTCAGTCAGAACCTGGACAATATCCACCACGGAAAAGAACCATGTTTCGCTCTTTTCGTCATAGACGCGGCGGATTTGCTTTTCTTCAAAAATGGCGATGCCGTCTTTCATTCTGTATTCCTTAAGAAAGAAAATGTGCGGGCACTATAGCGCCCGGTTTCCCTCGGCACAAGTTCACCCTTTGATTGAACGCATGGTCACTTTGCAACCCCACGCTCCACGGCATGAAGCACAGTGTCCATAGCTTTTATCAAGGAAACAGTGATTAACGGTCTTTTTGCCCTCTGGCTGCGCCCTGCTTTGAACAGGGCTCCTCCCGTGCGAAGCTCATGTATGTCTTGAGCCGAGGGGAGTGGGGCCTTGCAGGTAGTAGGTATTCAGAACCTCAATGGCGGAGTGGAAGGCGGACTGAAAAAACGTCTTACCCCCCTGACCCCCTTCAGGGGCAATGATACCATTGACTTTTGCTTCCGACGCTCCTATATTCTTATCAGAAGCGCCGTTCTCAGGGCCAAAGGGTTCCGCCTCCGGGCGGGGGTCAAGCTGTAACTCCTCAGCACTTTGGGAAAGAGCGGCGTTTTTTTGTTGCTTGTTTATTGCCGCCAGCTTCTTCTTTTCACTTATCCAGTACGGAACGGCCCTGGAGTCAGCCCTGATATTCGATCATGCCGCACCGCATCTGCAAAGGGTGGTATTACTCGGCGTCAGTCTTGGAGTAAGGATTGGAGAAAAAGAACTATTCCGTCTGAAATGGGAAGATGTAGACCCTGATCCGGGTTTGTCCGAGTCTGGAGCGCTAAAAAGAATCCCGAAGCTCCTTGGCGCGACGTACCCATAAAAGACAGCCTGTTGCCTATAATCAGGCGGTGGCGCGCCGACGACGGCCCAGACATGGAGTATGTTATCCACTTTCGAGGTAAGCCCGTCCATGTGATCCGTACAGCTTGGGCACAGGCCCTCAAAAGGGCCGGGATAACAAGGCGTATCCGCCCCTATTACCTTCGGCATGCCTTCGCAACAGAGGCGCTGGCAGCCGGGGCAGACATCCGCACCATGGCTGAACTCATGGGCCATGCCGACGTGACCATGATTCTGCGCCACTATCAGCACGTTCTTGACAGGCAGAAAAAGGCCGCTGTCGAAGCCGTCCCCGACGTCCCAATTTGTGCCCAAGAAAATGTGCCCAAGCAATAAACACCAGGGCACAATCTCGTATCTTGCCGTATCTTGCTTTGGCGGGGAGGCATCATGATCAATATAGTATTATGCTGATTTAATTAAATATAAATAATAGAAAAATAAAATGCCAGCATAAATGCCAGCATAAATGCCAGCAGCAACTACCCATGACAACATCCTAGTCCTTGGCTTTGCGCTTCTGACTTGAGAAAAGCTTCTCTGATAATGAACTCAGCGCTGCCATAATTGAGTCAGAGGAAAGACCTGCAACAAAACCAATAACGCATATATTAACTGGGTCTTTGATGACAGCTGGATTAATTAAACTAAAAATATTCCCCTTGAGGAAGAGGAAAGCAAAGACCCCCAAAGCACCCGACATGAGAGGACTGAGAAGTCTCCAAAAAACCCTATCCCGACTCCAAATTCCATGCGCTACCGACTTATAAAACCACTTGGTAGCGAAAACCGTACCTCCTAGAATTCCCGTTATCCAAGAAAGTATTATGTGACCACCTAGCGGAGGAAAAAGGTTAGCAATCTTTTCCAAATCACAATCTATCATAATAAATAACAAAAAAGGAACAGTCAGCAGTATGGCAAGCCAAGCACCTTCAAGCCATAATTGAATTGTGCATTTCCCGAAATACCTGGACTCAAATTCCCCTGCCATGAGTCCATCATTAGTGGTAAGTTCTTTTGGCGCTTCAGGACAACAGCCGTTACTTATCTTGGGGCATGTGTGTTCCGTATTTTGCTCCATATGCAGTCTCTATAAAAATGAGTGGCTCAAGGCAGATATCGTAGAGTCAATATTTATATAGAACGGATACGTTGAATAATCGTATTCTTTTTCAATATGTAGTTCACGGGCAATAAGCTTTCTAATAAATTGAGACTCCTTATCTTCTACAAAATAGAATTTTTCAGAAATCATATTTTTAATATATATGAATGGTTTGTTTGTTTTAAATATTGTTGAGTAGTTATCAAGATTTTTATCTACAACTTTGATTAAATCAAATTTTAGGGGAAGGACATGCGTATGGGCATAATTAACACCACATCCAATGGAGGCATGTTTTACAGATCCATTTTCAAAAACTGTCCATGTCCCATATTGTTTGTATATATTACTTAGCGTTTTGTTTAAAATATAGTGATATTCTTGGTGAATACCGTCAGGATACTCCAGTGAGCTTAAGAACTCTTTTTTAGGCACAACCATAAGCCAGCCAGAGACAAGAGCCCCCACCGATGGAATAACAATGAAGTTCTCTGTCTCATCAAAAATATGATTCTCTTTCTTTGAAAAATCAAGAGATTCATAAAAATTACACATTTACAGCTCCTGTCTATCCCAGAAACGGGGAAAACGATGATAACGGCCCTTGACGATAATGACCGTTTCTATCACCTTATTAATTATTAAACTCAATTCATGCGTTTGTCTAGGTGCTACACCACTTCCCTCAGTTTGTTTGAATAAAAACAGTTGGTTGACATATGAATGGGTACATTCCTCAGAATACGGTTATTTTTGTTGAGCGATCTCGCATAACGACTCTTTCAAAAAACGAAATTCTTCCTGCAACTGTGGGTTTCAAGGCCTATGGCATCCTGTGCCTAAAAAGCGGGTGGACAAAACCCCTTATCGTTATTTCAAAAAATATGTTTACCGATCATTTTAAATATAGAAATGAGGGAATTGTCTATAATTATGACCAATGGGTTGATAAAATTGCCGACGCCATCAGCGTATCACAAATCAATATTAAACATGGGATTATATTAAGATCTTCCGGGTTAAAAGAAAGACTCAGTGAAAGAGGATTATTTTGCTCTAAAAATACAAAATATGAGGATATAAAAAAAGATTTAACATTATATCTTGACTCACTATGTGATATTGATGGCGTCTGGGGCCATGAAATTGCTATCATTGCTCAAGAGTTAGTCGAGCCTATAGCTCAAAAGGGACATCTTTCAAATGAAAGGGCGTTGTCACAACACACTCGTGATTGGATAATTGAAGAAGAAACTTCTTTTCAGCCTGCAACAAAGCTGGCTCTCCGCAAATGGCGGGAGCCAATTGAGCCAGATACATATGAGGTCCTTGCACTAGAGAAAGCTGGAAAAGTAATTGACGGACTTAAGATTCCTGCTTTTTGGGCACATGCTTTAAAAAAAAGAATCCACTATGAATGGGTATCAGATAGCACTAGGGTTTATATTGTCCAAGCCGATGAAGAGGATAGTGATTTGGGAGATGCTCCTGCTATCTTGAATGACTTGACGAGCTACCATCAAACCACGTACATTCCCAGCATATTAAAAAAACCAACAGAGTTTCACTATAAAAACTATCCAAAGATAAAGAATACCAGTATATACGCGATGATTGGCTATTCATTTCCCAACATATTTATATTGGATGATTTGAATGTTTTAAATAATTTATCATTAGGAAACATCGATCCCCGCCTTGAAGAAGATATTAATAATATTGCAAAACATGAACTAGTAGTTAGAATGGATATTATCACTGAAGACCAAGCAGAAAGGCAAATGTTGCCAAGAGCCAATTTTCGAGACGCTAAGTCAACTCTGGATTGGATCAAAGAAAAAGCTTCACTACATAGTGATTTCTTCGCCAAGAATCCGGTCTTCATTTTACATAATTTTATTCCTGCAAAGAGTTCTGTTTTTGCCTTTGCCAAGCCGAATAAAAGACGCGTGCTGATTGAGTCTTTATGGGGACTTCCCGAGGGCCTATATTATTTTTCTCATGATAAATATTCTATCGACACACTCTCTGCTGATATCAATGAAGCAAAAAAGCTGCAAAGAAAGTATGTTATAAAAGAAGATATAAAATTTAAATCACTATTTGTGTTTCCTGATTCTACTGATGGCAACTGGAAAACAAGGCATATGGCACCTCGATATGGATGGCATAGATGCATTTCTGATAGAAGTACATTACAATATATAGCGATAAAATCTCGGGAAATAGCAGATATAGTTGGTAAAGGCATTAGTATTATGTGGTTTGTCGGAATTGATGAACAACATTTTGGTGTAAAAGCCCTGCCTTGGCATCACGAATCTATTCCATTTGGAGTTGAATTTTCTCGCCCCTATGAGCTGAAGCTGTCATCTGATAAAATAATTTCTATTTCCTCGTTGGCAGATCTCGAACGACTTGAAGAGATGGCAGACCTGCGGCCACAGGATATTCGCATCATAAAAATTGTTCCCAGAGAAGATGCTCTACTGCGAAATAGAGAGGCTATCACAAGAATAGGGAATGTTGCCGTCAAGCTCGGTGCAGTAATCCGTCTTGAAGGAGGAGTTCTGTCTCATGCCTTATATCAACTAAAGAGAACAAAAGCACATGTTGAGGTCAGAAATCCCTTTTTTGATGATGACCGTCCCGAGTATAATAAACTTGTAAGGGACAAAATACCAGAAAACATATTAAGCAGAGGTGAAGAGATAGAGGTTGCTTATTACTCCAATACTGATTTAACTAGATTGTTAAAGGATAAACTTCTAGAGGAAGCTTTTGAAATTCATTTGTCAGGAAATATTGAAGAAATGTGCGAAGAATTAGCTGATATACAAGAGGTAATAGATGCATTAATAAAGCACATCAATAGAAGTAAAGATGATATTTCCTTGCTCCAGGAAAGAAAAAGAACGAAAGCAGGCGGATTTGAGTCTGGTGTTGTTTTGTTAAAAACACATAATCCGCCCCCGGTATCCTTTGACGAGAATAAACTGCTAGAGACGAAAGCTGTTAAGACAGTAGACATTACAATCGATGAGCTTTATAAAAGATCAATGCGCCCGAAAGTCGTTAAAGATAAAAGAAGGGGAGCAAACGAGCTTTTGTTCGATTTAAGAGTACCGTTGCTCAATGAAAGCTGGGAAGTCGCCATTTCTGAAGATGTGCTCACTCAACTGGCAGGAAAAAAGGTTTATATTAAAGGCATACGCGAAGGGGCACACCAAAAAGTTCGAGTGATTGCCACCCCAAAAGAAACTCAAGGAAAATTAATATAGGCATTTAATCATCAGATGAATTACTGTTGTTGTAGGAATATCTTACGGCCATAATAGGGGGATGGGGAATGTTGAGGCAATTTAATATGGTTTGGGGCAATCAAGATTTCCTCTCCCTTCTTATGTAGGTGGGCGGAATAGTTGAGTTGAAATGGAATAATTACAGCAGAATAATAAAGATGTTCTATTTGTGGATTCTTATCATAAGTAAGAATCCATATATTTTTTTTATCCCTAATAATTTCAGAAGCTAATTTTGCATGCTCGTAGTCCGCTAAAGCGTTTAAATATAGGAGCGGTCCCTGTTTATAGTACGGAGGGTCGTAATAAATGAACACCTTTTCTTCTATTGTCAAGATATCATCTTTAATAAATTCAATTGCATTTTTATTTTTTATCATGATGTGTTCTTGAAATGTTGCTATTCTTTCAATTTTATTTATCAAATTTTTTTTATTAAATCGTGCATTAATAAGCCACTTTCCACTTTGCGCTAATCCCCCAATAGGATTGGCACGTAATATGCCGGATCTATTGCATCGATTCAAAAAAAAGGCAGCAAATCCTTTATCAAAAATAGATGAGCTCGGGTCGTTTAAAATCTCTCTTTGCTTGCGCCATTCGGCGATATCCACTGAAGTGGATTCAATTTTTCTTATAAACAAGTCAGTATAATTTAAAATTGAAAACCAGAAATAATATATCATATCATCAATGTCATTCAATATAATTTTTGACACTTGGCCAGTGAGCAGAAGATTAATGGCTGCCCCAGCACCACCACAGAACGGCTCAACATATGTACCCCCCATAAGGCCATTCAAGTGGATGGTTGATGCCAAAAAATTAGACAAAGAAGATTTTCCACCAGGGTATCTTAACGGACTCAGCGTTGTTGGCATGTCAAGGGATTGTTGGTTATATAAACAGTGCGGACAGATTTAAGCTACTAAGCGCGTAATTCTTAGAATGGCCACAAGTTGAAGTCAAAGGACAATTTGCCATCACGATGACATTTTCGCAGCCGGACTTCAAGCTATTATCGACAGCTATTATCGGCTGCGTTGGCTATAGCTTGCCTACTTACCAGTGACTCGGCTCCTTGCCTGTCATTATCCATAAAGGGGAAAAATCCACCTTGCGCAGGACAAGTCTGCGCAGCCAGTCAACCGGAACTCTGTTTCGGCGTTTGGCGTCGGAGAGAATGGATGGCCGGATGCCCATCCAGGCCGCCAATTCCATCTGGGAGCTTGTGCCTGTGGCTGTGAAAAGGCGCTGCAACACCTCCTCGAACTGCACTTCCTCATATTCCCCCACACCCAACTGGTGGGATCTTTCGTCGCCATCTTTCACCTGTCCCTCCTATAGGTTATTTTACATCCCATAGGATGGGTAAAAAGAAAAGGCAATACCGTATTGCTTGTTGATGGAAAAAGATGACAACATCACCCAGCGCCATTTTCAGTATGTTTTGCGACGCTACCGCTTGGCAGCGGGGCTGACTCAGGAGCAGCTTTCCGAAAAGATTGGCGTCAGTTCCGGCTTTTACAGCATGATGGAAATTGGGCGGAAATGGCCGAACATCAACATGCTGTTCAAGATAGCCGCCGCTTTGGGGGTACGGCCTGGTGAGCTTATTGATGCCCTGGAGGCGGAGGCGAAACGATGAGTCGGGTGCTGAGCCGCTTCGTGCGGGGCTTCATTTTATGGAGTCCAGTCTGTGCATTTGCGTTGAGCGAAGCGAATAAGCCATCCCGCATGGGCAGGACAGGAAGGAGCGCACCGAACGGTGGGCCCACTTCCTCTGTCCTGACGCCGAAGTCCTTGGTTGCCTTTGGTGATCTTTGATTAGAACGACGCATTTCACCCATATTAGTCGAAAACCGTCAGCCCTGGGCGAAATAACAAAAGATAACCAAAGAACATTAAAGTTACGTCAATTATGGGCGGTGATGGGTGCACGGGTGGTATGTATTCAGCAGATCCGCCTGCAAACTGCCGGACTCCATGATTCACATTTTCGAACCAGCCTCGGCCCTTAACTCATCCAGATAATCGGCCCACTCCTGCATCATACGGCGGCGCTCCGGCAGATACTCCGCGTAGTTGTATGCGGCACGCACGCTGTTACGCTCCCCATGGGCAAGCTGGCGCTCTATCCAGTCCCGATTGTAGCCCTGCTCATTCAGGAGCGTTGAGGCCATACTCCGGAAGCCGTGTACCGTCATTTCGTCTTTCGTATAGCCAAGTCGGCGTAGGGCTCCCAGAAGCGTCATGTCGCTAATGGGAGCTGATGCCGCCCGCATGCTGGGAAAGAGATACCGGCTGTGTTGAGAATACGGCCGCAATACCTCCAAAATGGCGACAACCTGCCGAGACAAGGGTACGAGATGCATGGCCTTCATTTTCATCCGTTCAGCGGGGATGCGCCATTCTGGCGTTTCGCCTTCCAGTATGAATTCCGCCCATTCGGCGCGGCGCAGTTCGCCAGGGCGGACGAAAACATATGGAGCCATTTGCAGAGCGGAGCGCACTATGATGTTGCCTTCATAGGCATCAATGTTGCGCAGCAGCGCGCCGATGGCTTGGGGGTCTTTCAGGCTGGCGAAGCTTTTTGTCCTGACCGGCGTCAACGCATCTCGCAAATCCACCGCCGGGTCACGCTCTGCCCGGCCTGTGGCGATGGCGTAGCGGAAAATCTGTCCGCAGGTCTGGCGCATCTTTTTGGCTGTTTTCGGAGCGTTTCTGGCCTCAATGCGGCGTAGCACGGAAAGAAGTACGGAGGCCGTCACGTCACCGATTGGCATCCTCCCGATATGGGGAAAGAAATCCTTCTGCAGCCCGGAAAGAATATTGGCCCGGTGCGATTCAACCCACTTGGGAGATTGCAGCGCGTGCCACTCGCGCGCCACAGCCTCAAATGTGTTTTTCGCTGCGGCTATCAGCGCCGCTTTCGCTGCTTTTTTCTGCTCTCCGGGGTCAACGCCAGCCGCAATCATCGCCTTGGCTTCATCGCGTCGCTTGCGGGCGTCCTTCAAGCCAACGGCGGGGTATGCGCCAAGACTCAGAGTCTTTTGCTTGCCGCCGAAGCGGTAGCCCATACGCCACAGTTTGCCGCCGGTGGGAGAAAGATGCAGGTAGAGCCCTTCACCATCGGAGTACTTTTTAATTTCCCCGAGTGCCTTGAGATTGCGAACAAAGGTATCCGTCAGCTTCATGCTGGTGCCTCGATTCTTTGCTGGTATTCTTACCGCGCCGGGCGAGGGTATGACGCAACCCCTGTGATCTTTGTGCGGCAAGGGGTCGCCCATTGCTGGTATCCTGTGCTCAGAATAGCAAAATACCAGAAAAAGTACCAGCATTGATATCGGATGTCAGCGATCCGCCCAGGAGTTCGACGGACAAAAGAAAGTCCGGAATACTGTTTTATCAACAATATTCCAGACTTCTTGAGACCTATGCGGTCTAATATTTGGTAGCCGGGGAGAGATTCGAACTCTCATGTGCGGAGCACGTCGCATTTTGAGTGCGATGCGTATACCATTTCGCCACCCGGCCGGGATGCGGGCATGGACAGGGGCGTGCGCCGTGTGCATGCTGAAACTGGCTTGTGCCACAGCTTGGGCGCTTAATCAAGCGCTTTTCGCCATTTTACCCTCGACGCAGACGGCGCTCTTTGGCATGCTCAAGCCATATACTTGCTGCCGGAGGCATATAAAGAGGAAGCGTTATGCGTCGAACCCCCATTTCTTCTATTTCTTCCTTTCTTTTCAAATCACATATAGGGGGCCCGGGCCCTTGCCTTGGCCTGATCGGGCTGCCTTGCCTGCTGCTTTGCCTTTGTTTTGGACCGCTTGCCTCAAGCGTTGGCGCGCAAAACGGCGCTGACGGGTCCGCCCTGCGGGTAGTGCAGCAACTGCCGCAGGGTTTCACGGAAAGGCTCGGGCAGGTGGTGGTGCGCTTCAGCCATGACATGCGCCCCCTTGGCGCAATGGAGCAGGACCAGGCCGATTCCCCCCTTGTTCTGACAAGCGGGCTGGGGCCGCTGCCGGAAGGGCAACTGCGCTGGCTGGACACAAAGACTCTGGCATACCTGTTCACCCGGCAGGTGGACAGGCCGCTGGAACTGGAAGCGCGCGTTCTTGCCGGCACGCGCTCCCTTTCAGGCGCCGTTCTGGAAAAAACCGTGCAGTGGACCATGCACACCCGCTCCCTGGAACTGCGCCTTGCCGATCCGGAACAGAGCCTCGGGCGGGCCGACGCCGTTTTCCGCCTTGACAGCAACTACCCCCTTGATGCGGAACAACTGCGACAGTCGCTGCGCCTGACCCTTGATGCGGACGGAAGGAGCATCCCCATCCGCAAGGTCGTTGATCTGCAGGCCCGGGAAGAGCCCGTCCATTGGCGCCGCATATTCCGCCCCGGCCATGAAGCTCCCTTGTGGCGGTATATGATCGAAACGGGCGGTGAACTCCCCGGCCGGAGCGCCCTTACTCTTAGGCTGGGGCCGAAGTTGCGCCTTGCCGACAAAAGCGAGCTTTCCGCTTCTTTTACCTTTGCCCTGCGCAGCTACGATTCTCTGGCCGTTACCGAACTGCGCATCTTTGACAGCCTCGGGAACATTGAAGTAGGCCCCCAACTGCCCGAAGATGCCGGCGGCAGGTCAGACGCCGTTCCGGCTTCCGGGCCGGACTCTCTGCATATTCCCACCTTTACGCGCACGGTCTTGCGCTTCAACAATCCCGTGCCAGTGGCGGAACTGAAGCGCCATATGTCCTGCGGGCCAGAAAATCCGCAATTGCTGCGGCTATTATCCTCATCCGGCCCGGACAGGGACGAGAGCCGCCAATTTGAGATCTACAGCAACTGGAAGCCGCAAACCCGTTATACCGTCATTATAGGCAAAGAACTGCGGGACAGCTACGGCACGAGCCTCGGGCGGGATATTCGCCTGGAACTGCAAAGCGGGGATTACCCCCTTGATTTTGCCATGCCCGGCCCCTACCTGCTGCTGGAAGAAAAGCTGCACGGTCTTTTCCCCATCAATTTTACCAATATCGGCAGAAGCTGGCTGCGCGTCAACACAGTGCCGTGGGCCCAGGGCGGCTATGCGGCCCTGCTGCCGGAGTTGACCAAACAACGCGGTTACATGTTTGACGAACTGGACCCGGACCCGGCCGCGCAGGCCTTTTTTGACGCCGCCTCGTGTCCGGACGCCCAGGAGGGTGCCGTTGAACGCCTGTTGCTTCTTGACGACGACAGCGCGCGCAATAAAAGCCAGTCGCGGATCTATTCCCTGCCCGACCTGCTGGCTCGGGGCGCGCCCCCGGCGGCTCTTGCGCCGGGGGCCGGGGCCTTGCCCGGCGCGGTTGAAGCGGGGCAGCCCGGATCAGGTCCGGACCCCGGGGCCGTGCAGGCGCGCTCCGCCAGCACAGCGCTGCCCGGGCCGGTGCGTATAGAGGCCCTTATCCCTGTGCCGAAAGGGAAACAAAGGCCGGGTTATCCATACCTGCTTCTCGACCCTGAAACGGGCCGGCCCTCGGAGCAGGGGCAGCCCCACCGCAGCCATGTCAGCTACGTGCACGAGGCGCGCTGGGCCGCTCACCTCAAAAGCGGACGCGACTCGGGCCTGGCCTGGGTGACGGAGATGGACACCGGCGCCCCGGGCGCGCACTTGTCCGTGTTCGTACGCGACAGCGCCGGCAGGGCCCTGTGGCAGGGCCGCACGGACAAGGACGGTCTGGTGCAGTTGCCGGGCAGAAAGCGCTTTGCCGGCAACAGCTACTTCTTCACGGTGGAAAAGGACGGACACAGCAGCGTGCTGCCCTTTGCCACTTCTCCCCTTGCCAGCAAGTTCGGCAACATGCTGGAGCGGGAGCCGACGCAACGCATGTGGCGCGCCTGGCTGCTCGGTCAGATGCCCCTGTACAAGCCCGGCGAACGCGTCCGCTACACAGTATTCGTCAGGGAGTTCCGGGACGAGGGGAACAGCGGGGAGAACGATCTTGTGCCGGGCGGGGCCTGGATGCCCATAAACTCCACTCCCTTTCTGCTGGAAATTCACGACAGCAGGGGGAAGATTGTGCACAGTGAAAATGCGGCTAGCGGAATCTACGGCTCTTTTTCCGGGGAATGCGAGCTTTCGCCCGATGCGGCCCTTGGTGAATACCGTTTTTTGCTGAAAAGCGGGGAGCACACCAATCTTGCATCCGGTCAGGCCTTCCGGGTGGCCAGCTTCCGGCCGCCGGACTTTACCATTGATCTGCAAGCGCCCAGGTCAGGGCCGAAGCAGTTCGCCGAGGACCAGCCCCTACGTGCTAATTTATCCGCCAGCTATTTTTCCGGCCCGGAACTGAAGCTGACGCCGGCTGTACTGGACATGCGCGGCCATTCTGTCTGGTACAGTCCGCAGGCCCTGGCCGGTTTTAATGTTGGCATCAGAGGGGCCTGGGATCTGGAAAAAGGCCGCCTGGACAAAACGCCCGGCGATTCGCCCGACGGCGATCCGGTGCAACTGCATACCCGTCTGGACGACTCGGGCAGGGGCAGCTTCATCCTGCCCCCCGTGCAGGTGCTGCCGGGCAGGCCGAAACGCATGCAGCTCACAGCCACGGTCACGGATGCGGCAGACCTGGCCGGGCAGGCCACAAGCTACTTCATGCTGCACCCGGCCGCGCTGTATATAGGCCTCAAGGCCCCCTCTCTTGTGGGGGAAGGCGAGCTCTTCCGTCTGCAATACAAGGCCGCGTCCTTTGACCCCGCGCGGGAAACGGGCGGGGAGCCCAAGGTCATTTTTCTTACGGCCGTGCGCCGGCATGTGGAAAAGGACGATAAAGGCAAGACGCGGGAAATCCGCCGCAAGCTCTGGTCCTTTCCCATGCCCTTGCGCATGCGCGAGCATCCGGAAGGGGATTTTTGCGACTTGCGTTTTGTTCTGAGCGGCACCTATGAGCTGTGGGCAAGCGTCTTTGATGCCGAGGGCAGGGAAAACCAGAGCCGCATGGAAGTACTGGTCGCCGGCAAAGACAGCGACGCGCCGGGCGGCCTTTATACCCAGTTCCTTGAATTGCAGGCTGACGCCCCTTCATACAAGCCTGGCGACAGCGCGGACATTGTGGTCAAAAACCACTACGGACAGGGAACCGCGTTGCTGACCGTCGAACGCGAAAATATACGCTCCTGGCAGCTGCTGGAGCTTTCCGGCCCGCAGCCGCGCATCACTGTGCCCATATCCGACAAAGACGCCCCCTACGTTTTTGTCAGCCTTACCATCATACGCGGCAGAAATGACCTTGTGACGCCCTCCCGGCCCGGCGAACAGGGCACCCGTGACGAAGTGCTGAAAGAAATGCACCCGGAAATGCCCAGCATCCGCTTTGGCCGGATCCGGCTGGATGTGGATGTGCCCAAACCCACCCTGGCCCTTGAGCTGACAAGCGACAAGGACGAATACAGACCAGGCTCGGAACTGCGGGCCCGCGTCCGCGTCAGCGAGCGTATGCCGTCCGGCCATGCGGCAAAGACCGGCGCGCCGGGCGCCGGCACAGGGCAAAAAGCCCAGGTCACCTTTCTTGCCGTTGACGAGCGGGTGCTGAGCGCTGCCGGGAACGGCGCGGCGCTGTATGATGCGGCGCGTATCTTCACCCCGGAATACTCCTGCGGCGTTGAGTCGCGCGACAGCAGAACCATGCTGCGCAACCTGCGGATGTATATGCGGGGCAAAGACTTTTCTGCTCCGGACACCATCATGGGCCTGCGCCAGGGCGGCGGCAGCGCCGAATATGTCGCCAGACAGCGGGTGCAGGCCGCCAAACCGGCCCCGCCAGGCCCTTTGGACCAGCTGCGTGAGGATTTCAGCCCCGCCGTGTTCTGGCTGGCCCAGGGGGAGAGCGATGCAAGCGGCCTTCTGGAATGCTCCTTCCGCCTGCCCGACAGCCTGACCGGCTACCGTCTGGTGGCAGTGGCAACGGATGCGCGCGGGCGCTTTGCCTCGGCTCAACGCAGTGTTACGGCCAACAAGGCGATCCAGCTCTTGTCCGCCCTGCCCGGCTTTGTGGTGGCCGGCGACAGCCTGGAAGCCCGCGTCCTGGTGCAAAACCGTTCGGGCGCGGCCGCAAGAATCCGGGTTGAAGCCGACGCTGCCGGAATGCGCCTTGACCAAGGCCGGGCCGAACTCGCCTTGGCCCCGGGCGAAAGCCGCATAGTCTCCTTTGCGGCGCATGTGCCCGCCGAGGGACCGCAAAACATCCCGCGCGACAGCGGCGGGACGGCTCCGGCTGGAGGGCGGGCGAGCTTGAAGGTCCGGGCCATGGTGGTGGACGGGGATGAAGGCGATAGCGCTGTTTTCTCCCTGCCTGTTCTGCCTCGGCGGCGCATGACCCTTGTGGCGGCTTCGGGCATGCTGCGCCAGGGGCAGCGCTATGCCCTGCCCCTGGCGCTTCCGGAAAACAGCGCGGAAGCGGCCGGCCCGCAGGCCGGACTCACACTTTCCCTCAGCGCTTCACCTGCCGTCGGGCTTTCGCTGGCGGCGGAAGAAGTGCTGCGCTATCCCTGGAACTGCCTCGAGCAGCGCGCCAGCCGCGCTTTTGTGCGTGTGCTGCGTCTGCGGCACGGGGCTTTGCTCGGCTTGGCCGCGGTCGAAGACGACATGAGCTTGCTGCGCGATTTTTTCACGGGGCTTTCCACCTCGCAGACATATAGCGGCGCCTACAGCCTGTGGCCCGGCATGTACGGCGGGGACGATCTCTTTCTCACCGCCTATGTTCTTCTTGTGAGCCGTGAAGCGCGCGCCCTGAATCTTGGCCTGGACCAGGCCAGCGAGGGCAAGGCCCTGGACTTTTTGCGCGAAGAACTGCAACTGCGTTATCCCGACGAGCACGGGTCCTCCAGCCTGCCTTCGGGCGTGATCAGCCTGTCCCTGGGCGAGAAGACGGAGCGGCCCCCGACCTCGCCGGAAAGCGAAGCATTCGCCCTGTGGCTTCTGGTCCGGGAGCACAGGGAAGAGGCCGTGGTCCTGTTGCGGCGCATGCTGGACAAACTGGAGCGCTACCCCGGGCACGCCAACGCCCTTAGTTGGGCGCTGCTGCTGCGGGTAGCGGCCGAACTGGAAGACGGGGACCGGAGCGGGCAATGGGACGCCATGCTCGCCCGCTGCATGACCGGGCTGGATACATATGCGGTGATCACGCCGCTGCACATGCATTTTGCTTCCGGGCAAGAGCGCTGGCGCTGGCGCAGCTTTGCCTCGGAACTGCGTGACAATGCCATGATCCTTGCCCTGCTCAGTTCCTGGGAAGGGCCGCTGCCTTCGCCTGATCCCCTGTATGCCGGTTTCCGCGAACCCTACCGCAGGCTGGACACGCTTGCCGCCTGGCTGGGGAGCGAACTCGGGCATCTTGCCGCCATCAGCACCCAGGACGGGGCCATGGGCGTATGGGGTCTGGTCTGTTATCTGGAAAAAGCCGGGCGGGCGCTTGATGAACAGGGGCCGGTCAAAGTCCGCGCCGTCTGGCAAAACCAGGCCGCCGGCGCCAAAACCTTGCCGGACTTCACAGCGAGCTTTACAAAGATTCTCGATCCCGCCAAGCTCTGGAGTCCCGACCCGGCCGCTCTCTGGAGCGCGGGCGCCCAAGCGGATCTGTTGATCAGCGCGGAGCGGGGCGCCAGCTACTGGAGCGCGCGCCTGCAATACCCCGAAGCCCCGAGGCAGGGGAGTGAACTGCTCGACGGGCAAAGCGCCGGCTTTACGGTGCTTCGCAGCCTGAAGTTCAAGGAGCCGCCGCGAGCGGGCGATATTGTGGAGGCGACCATAACGATCCTTGTGCCGCAGCAGCGCAACCATGTGCTGGTCTTCGACCCCCTGCCGGCCGGCTTCGAGCCGCTGCACGCCACGCGCACGGACCTTGCCGCAACGCGGGACCTGCTCGACAGGGGGGCGCACTGGCAATGGATCGAACACCGCGCCGACGCTGTGTTGTTGTACGCGGTGGAGTTGCAGCCCGGCGTCTATACTTATACGCAAAAACTGCGCGCGGTGACCCCTGGCGTCTTCCTGCACCGGGCCCCCCGCGTCGAGGAAATGTACGGACCGGGCGTCTTTGGTCGCGGCAAAGAACAGCTGGTTGAGGTTCTCGGCAAGTGACCACGGCAGAGTATTGAATCCCCGGATCCCGGGAATGAGCGCTTTGCTTTGCACTCTGTATTTTGTTATCGCAAATGCGGTGGCGCTGTTCACAAGAAGAGCGCTTCGCGCTTTACACAAGGATGTTTTCATGTTTGCAAGACTATCTTTTACGCGCCGTTTGGGGTTGCTGCTCTTGTGCGTCCCGGGGCTTTGCGCCTGCGCGGGAACCGGCGCTTCCGACCCTTCCCTGGCCCTTGGCCTGGGCACACACGGCAGCGGCGTGGCCATTATGACCGAAGGCGTGAGCGTGGGCCTGGGCGGCTTTTATGGCGGCCATCGCGGCTATTATCCCCGCAGCGGCGGGGGAATCCAGGTCGGCCTCAACCCCGCCGCCCTTGGCTCTTCAGGCTACAGCAGCGGCAGCGCCGTTCCCGTGCGGCCCTTGCCGCCACCTGCGAGGGAAGATGAAAGGCCCGGCGCGCCCCTGCCTCCGCCAGCGCCGGCCGGTGCCGCCATTCGGGCTGGTGAAGGGGAGCTCCCGGCGGGCGGACGGCCGATCACCCTGCGCAGTGTCACCCTTCCGCATTCTTCCGAGGCGGAACTGGCGGGACAGGCGGTCGCGCCGGGGGCGCAGCGCCCGCCGGTTACTGAACAAAGCCGCGCCGCCTGGAACAGGTATGACAGTCTCTACCCCAGCCTGCTGCCGTATTATCAGGGACAAAAAACCCCCTGATGTGAGTTATGGATATCCAGCAGAGCAGCTTCATCTATCGCACCCTGGCCTACTACTTTCTGGCCCACGCCTATGTGTTCTGGAGCCTGTGGCGTGTGCTTGCCAGCGGTTCGAGGCTTAGGGCCGTGCTCTGGCTGTTGCTGCCCTTTTTTCTGGCCATGGGGCTCTTCCCCCTCTGCTTCCGCCTGATGAGCGGCTGGCCAGTGCAACGAGCCTTCGCCATGCTGGGCATGTACTGGCAGCCGGCCGTATTCTTCAGCCTTCTGGCCTTTGTAGTCTGGGACTGCTTTCGCGTTGCCGCCTGGGGGCTGCGCCGTCTGTTCCGGTCCCTGGCCGGGCTGCGCGTGGGCCGGGGCCTTGCTGCCGCGCTGCTGCTGCTTGCGGCCCTGCTCTATGGCTACGGCCTCTATGAGGCGCGGGTGCTGCGGGTGACGCACATTGAACTGCGCACCAGCAAGCTGCCGCCCGGGCACAAGGGGCTGCGTCTGGCTTTTGTCGCCGACATCCATCTGGGCCCGCAACTCTACCGGGATCTTGCCAGCTCCATGGTCGCGAAAATAGCGGAATACAAGCCGGACTGCATTTTGCTCGGGGGCGACATCCTTGACGACGCGGACCAGGGCACGGACGAGAATGTGCAACTGCTGCGCGGCTTGAAGGCTCCGCTGGGGGTATACGCCGTTCTCGGCAACCATGACGCCTTCGGGGACGCGCAAAAAAGCGCGGACTTTCTCAAACGTTCGCGTGTCACCCTGCTTTCACCGGGCCGGGTCACAACAGGACCGCTGCTTATTGCCGGGGTTGACGACCCCCGCGTCAGCCGGCAAAAGGGAAAACCCACATATAACCCCATGCCCCTTTTGCCGAAACCGGGCGCAAAGAATTACACCATCATGCTCGCGCACCAGCCAGTGCTGAAAAAGGCCGGTATCGGACGCTTCGATCTGCAACTGTCCGGACATACCCACGGGGGGCAGCTGTTCTTTCTGCGCCCGCTGATCGAATCCTCCTTCGGCACCCGCACCGGCTTGTCCACCCACAGTTCGCAAGCGGGCGAAAGCACCCTTTATGTCACACGCGGTGTGGGTTATTCCAAACTGCCCATCCGCCTGCTGACCCCGCCCGAACTTGTGATCATAGATCTGCTGCCCGAACCCCGTCCGTAAACATCGCGGTTACCATGGGCGCTGCCCTGAGCCCTGCCAGGGGCGCTGCCCCTGAGCCCCGCCAGGGGCGCTGCCCCTGGACCCCGCCAGGGGCATGATGCCCCTGGACCCCCATTTGTTGAGGGCGCAGGTCCTGGTCTGAATATGGCGCCAACGCCAGCATCTTTCTGTTTTTACATCGTAAAAATAGGGGTTTGCACTATATATTGTTGAGTTTGGCTGATCTGCAAATTGTAAAAAACTCTTTTCTGTCATGCCCTCAAAATCAGACACGGATTTTGCGCTAAAGGCACGCTGCGCTGCTCGCTTGCGGGCCGGGTGGTGTCAGCTCAAGCTACAACAAGGCCAATCGCGGGTGCAGGGGGCCGCCGCCCCCTGCTGGGGGAGCCCGAGGGGGCAAAGCCCCCTCGGGCTTCGTGCAATATCCGGTACCGTGCTGTTTGCAGGTCCTGCTCATTTTGGCCTTGGGGCACTCATGGTTAAATAGACAATTCTCATGAGCATTTTCAATTAAATCATATCATCTATGAAAAATAGCGCATGCTTGATAATAAAAGCCGATATAATACGGAATGTTCAGGATACTCACTGTTTTTTTGTTCTGTTTTTTAGGAAAAATTCGTATTTCAGTTTGAAAAAAAGCTCTCCCGTGTTATAAAGCTGATAGTGATCCTTTAATCAGGTGCGTCTTCCGGCCCTGAGAGACGCAAAGTACGGGAGTGAGTGATATGACTACAAAATTTAAAATTATTGCCGGATTTCTGTTCCTTCTGGCGCTGCTGGGGCTTATGGCCTTTTTCGGATACAGCAGCCTGCAGACCGCCTCCACCGGCTTTGTTGATTTTCGCCGGGTGTCAAGGATCAACGTTGACGCCAGCAATTTGAAATCCGCAGTGTATGAGTCCGTATACTTTGCCGAAGTGTACATGAAGGATCATATGCCGGAAACAATGGCCGAGGCTGAAAAAAGCGTTGAGAACGGTTTGCTGATCATCGCCCGCTTGCTGCAGACCTCCAGGCAGCAGCAAGCCCTCGAGCTTGTAGGCAAGGCCCAGACCGCGCTGCTGGCCATGAAGGCGGATTTGGCCGGCATCCGCGACAATACGCAAAAGGTGCAGGCCATTTTCCAGGAACAATGCCTGCCGCAGATGGCGCGCGTGGACGCGTCTCTGGCGGCCGTGGCCGAAGGCGCATATGCCAACAGTAATGTGGAGGCGCAGTATAGCCTTTTCCGGATAATGCCCGCTCTGGCCGAAGTGCGGGAAAACCTGACGGCATACCTGATGATCCTTGATCAGCATGCGGAGGCAAAGGTCCTCGGCGCTCTGGATAATGTCCAGCGCGGTGTGGCCGGGCTCAGCAGTTTCATGACCTCCGAGCAGGGCGTAAAGGATCATGCCGCCATCACCGAGGCTTTTGCCGAAATCAGAAGAAGCTTTACGCAGATGCTCACAGCGGGTGACGAAGCGCAAAAGAGCATCGCCGAGTTGGCCGAGACCGGACAGACAGTAGTGCAGTATGTGCAGACCATTGACGGCTATGCCGACGAAGCCATGCGTCAGAATGGTGATGCCGCAGTTGCCAGCAACAGCTCGGCCCAGAACCGGATGCTCATCCTCAGCGTGGCCGGGGTGCTGCTGGGGGTGGCCTTTGCCGGCTTCATCATCATCTCCCTGGTCCGCACCCTCGGCCGGATGTCGCTCTTTGCCTCCGATATCGCCGACGGCAGGTTTGATTCCGAGGCGCGGATTACGGAAAAAGGCGAAATAGGCGCCATGTTCACGTCCATGAAGCGCATCCCCGAAATCTTCAGCGGCGTGGTAGGGCGCTGTAACAAGCTGGCCAATCATATTGCATCCGGCTCTTACAGGGACCGGCTGGACCTTGCCCAGTTCAACGGCGGCTTCAGGGACCTGGCCCAGGGCATCAACATCATCGCCGATTCCTACACGGAAAGTATCGACACCCTTCCGGTAAGCATATTTACGGTCAACTCCCGCCTGGAAACCGGTTTTGCCAACGCCACCGGCGCGAAAAAGATCGGACCGGATCTGATGCAGGCCTGTTCCGGCAAGATGCCGCTCATTGAAGGCAGCATCAGGGATGGCCGGGCCGGGCAGGGCGAGTACAGCATGGCCGGTCCCGAGGAAACTACCGTGGACATGGCCGTGACCACCATGCCCCTGCGCAATCTGGAAAAGGAGATCGTGGGCGGCATCGCGGTACTGACCGATATCAGCGAGATCAAGGAAAAGCAGAACACCATGCTGCGCGTTGCCAATGAGGCCTCCGGCATTTCGGATCGGGTTGCGGCCGCGGCCGAAGAGCTGGCCAGCCAGGTGGAGCAGATTTCGCGCGGGTCCGAATTGCAGCGCGACCGGGTGGAGACCACGGCCAGTGCCATGACCCAGATGAACTCCACCGTTGCCGAAGTGGCCCGCAGCGCCTCCGAGGCCTCGGATCAGAGTGAGCAGACCCGCGACAACGCCTTGAACGGCTCGGAACTGGTCAACAAGGTGGCCGGCATTATCAACGAGGTAAACAGCGTTGCGACCCGCCTCGAAAGCAACATGCAATCCCTGGGGCAGCAAGCCGAAAGCATAGGCAGCGTGATGAATGTCATCTCCGACATCGCGGACCAGACAAATCTGCTCGCCCTGAATGCGGCCATTGAAGCCGCCCGCGCAGGCGAGGCCGGCCGGGGCTTTGCCGTGGTCGCGGACGAGGTGCGCAAGCTGGCCGAAAATACCATGAACGCCACCAAGGAGGTGGGGGAGAACATCCTCGCCATACAGCAGGCCACCCAGGTCAACATTCATGAGGTTACGGTGGCCGTAAAGAACATCATCGAGGCTACCGACCTGGCCAATGAATCCGGCACGGCCCTGCAGGGCATAGTGAACCTGGCTTCGTCCACCTCAAGCGTGGTCAGCTCCATCGCCACCGCCGCCGAGGAACAAAGCGCTGCTTCCGAACAGATCACTCAGGCCGTGGATGAAATCAACCGCCTGGTTTCCGAAACAACCGAAGGCATGGTGCAGTCTTCAAGCGCGGTGCAGGA
>JAJDJN010000129.1 GCA_030267245.1 Desulfovibrio sp. OttesenSCG-928-A18 | reverse complement strand
GCGATTGTATCAAGACATGCATGAGCTTTGCACGGGATGAGCCTGACGCGGCCAGAGGGCAAAAAGACCATTAACCGGAGACAGCCCCTAGGCCGCTTCCTGCTGCAGGATGTCCACGCCCGTGAGCCTGGCCATGTCGCGCAGGTATTCCTCGTAGCGGGCCAGGTAAAAGGCCAGGGCGCGGGCGAACTTCATGCCCACGAGGCCGTCCACCAGCATCTGGCTGACCTCCTGCACTCTGGTGAGCACGAGTTGGGAATGGGCCAGGATGGCGCGTTCCTCGCCGGTCATGTTTTCGAGCTGGGCGGCCAGGGTGCTGCGGGCGCGGGGCTGATACATCCAGAAGTACATGAGGTCCAGGGCGTTGACGATGATGACCTTTTCCAGATCCTTGGCCTCGCTGCCCACGGTGCGCATGAAGTCCTTGGGCCGGCGCAGCAGTTCCAGCACGTCATCTTCGGGCATGAGCACTTCCAGGCGGGCGTAGCAGGCCAGGAGCTGGGAGAGCTTGTCCTTGTAATCCAGGTGCCGCGCGCGGATGTATTCCACCTTGTCCGCGAAGCCTTCAATAATGGCGGCAACGGTATCCGAGGCCAGTTTTGAAAGCACGGCCGCGGATTCAATGAGATATTCCTGCGGCCAGGCCGTGGCCGCGAAAATTTTGATGGCGATGTAGTTGTAGAGGATGGACACGGGGATGGAAAGCACGCTGCGAAAGAGGTTGCCGACGACCGCCTCGGGCGGCAGCCCCCGGTACAGATTGTGGGCCGCGATATAGACCCCGTTGACCATGGACATGATGGTATAGAGCAGCAGCGGATGGCTTACGGAGTTGATGTCCATGCCCTTTTCCAGCAGCAGCACGCGCACTCCGTATTCAAGCAGGGGTACGGAGATGCCGGTGTAGAGCAGGGAGTCGCACAGGCGGGTTCCGCTCAGGTAGTCGTTCCAGGTGAGCAGGGGCGTTCTGCGCAGGCCGCCGCCGCCCAGGGTGGCCTGAATGACGTTGCGAAAGCCGGTGATGGCGAACCAGACAAAAGGCCCGAACCAGGCCAGCACCCACCAGGTCTGGGTGTAGAGAAAGGTGATCATGGTCAGGGCAAAGCCGATGAACACCTTGCAGGCATTGGCAAAGCTGGTGTTCAGGTAGAAGAGTCCCGGCCGCCGCTGCTTGCGCGCTTCTTTTCCGTTCAGGGAGAAATTGAAGCGCCGGTCGCGCTGGAAGCCGCCGAGGGTGGTGATATTGCCGTTTTTTTCGGCATAGCGGGCGGTTTTTTCATCCACGACCCAGGCGTCTTTTCTGAACATGCCCAAGTGCGAGAACCCGGGCAGCCTGCGCAGGCGGCGGGTGAGGGCCAGGCCGAGGGGCGGCACGCGTTTTGGGTAATAGGTGACCTGGGAATACAGGTCCTGGGCCAGGGGAATGATCCGCCGTTGCGATCCCCGGGCCTGTACGACCTTGCGCGCCCGTGGCGGCAGTGTTTCCATGAAGGCAAAGCCCATGCCGTGCACCTTGGAGGAGCGGCTGGTGGAGTCGCTGCCGATGCGCGTGGCCAGAGGCCGGACAGCATAGAAGCCTTGCAGGCGTGGAATATTGCGCAGAATCTCCCTGAAGAGCTGGCAGCGCTCGTCCGTGCTTGAGGCGCCGCCGCAGTCCGACTCCTTGATCAGGTTGCGGATGAGGCGTTTGAGGGCCACGGCGCTGCCTTCGTTTATGGCGGTCTGCAGTTCGCTGATGGCTTCGATATCCGCCATCTTGCCGTCTTCGTGGTATTTGAGGTTGTACAGCTCCAGGTGCGAGATCATGCCGTTGCACTCGTAGAGCAGTTCAAGCACGTCTTCCACCGTGAGGGAGGCAAGGGTCAGGGTAATGTGGCAGGGGCTTCTGATGGAGGTCAGCCAGTCGATGAGGGTGGCCGGAAGCATGCGCATTATTTCTGGCAGCTTGTCGCGTTCGGACGGGGCCGAGGGCACGGGCACATTGGGGTTTTTGATCTTGTTCAGCCACTCGGCGTCAATAAGGTCCGGGGTCAGGGCGTTGATGCGCTTGTAGCGAAGGGCGATGTCGGATCGCTCCTCCTCGCCGGCATGCAGGTATTGCGCGCGCAGTTCTTCGTCATGGGCGGCAAAAGCGGAGCGCATGCGCCGGTAGATAAGTTCGGCCAGATGTGTGCGCGAAGTCTGGCCAATGCCGACAAAGGCGAGGATTTCATTTTCCGGGATTTCGCTGAGGTTGAGGCCGTATTCCCGGCCCAGGGCGAAACGCAGGCGCGTGTTGTATTGTTCGAGCAGGCGCATGACGTATTGGTGGTGGTACAGGGAGGCTTCGCGGCCCATGCGCATGAGGTGCAGGGTGGGCTTTTCCTGAAAAAAGTCCAGCATGTCGCGCCAGTCGTTGAAGCCGCGCGGCTGCCAGACGAACTGCACCAGGCGGTTGCGGAACTGGGCCTGAAACTCCACGCCGATGCGTACCTTGATGTCCATGATGTCCGCAGCCTGCAGCAACTCGGATACCGCGCTGGGCTCCACGAAGTTGTAATAGACTACATCCAGCTTGCGCAGCCCCTTGATCCAGGCGTCCATGATCAGGTGGGTGGGCGACTTGCGGCCTTTGGTGTTGGCGTCGTGCACGTGGTTGTCAAAGGCCACCTGGTTCCAGCTTTCGGGCATTTCCAGCAGATAATAGCGGCGCAGCATTTTGCGGATGATGCGCCGTTTGCCCGTTGCGGCGGCGCGAAAGTCATGGGCCAGACGCAACTGTTCGTCCAGCTTGCCGTGGGCCCGGATCAGGCCTTTCATGATCTGGATCAGCACGCGCCCGGTGTTGTAGCGAAAGGAGCTGCTGGCCGAATAGAGCACTTCGTCGTGCAGGGCGCGCAGGGCGTTGATGCGGTCCTGCACCTGCCCGGCCTCGAGGGTGTCCAGCAGATTGATCACGGAATAGGCTACCCGGATCTCCTGCGACATGGCCAGTTCCTTGATGCCGTGGGGGTGCAGGGCGGACTGGAAGACGTTGTGATCCTCCTCCTGCGGCACGCGCGAGTCGCGTTCGATGAACCTGTTCACCACCGTGAGCAGTTCATGATCCTTGGCGTCAAAATAGATGGAATGGTGCTTGCCCTTCACAGCGCGACCGCCTCCCCTCCGTGGCCCATGCTATGCCTCCGGCGGCCAAAGGGGACAGGGCCCCTTTGGAATCCCCGCAAGGGGCGCAGCATGCCCCTTGCCCTCAATTGTCATTGTCGGCACTTGCGGCAATATGGCCTGTTATGCCCTTGGCGCAAGGCAGTTCATTTTTGTCGCGCAAAAGCGGCGCACTGCTCAGGCAGCTCTGAATCTACCCGAACATATGCGGATCTGCGTGAATTTCCGGGTGAAACTGACTCCATATTCCCACACTCGGGCGCAAGGGTCAACAGTGCAAATTCTTTTTTTCACAAGTGCCCTTTCCCGGCCTGGAAAGGGAATGGACAAAATGCCTCCGGCGGCCAAAGGGCCGCAGCCACTGCCGGAGGAGTTCGGGGGCGCCACGGCGGCTTTGCATGCGATTTACATCTGGCCGGTGCCGGAGCATGAACTGAAGCCGGCAAAGTTTCTGTTATTCGATTTTGCGTACGCTTACGCTGTCCTCCAGCCGGTAGCGTTCAAAAAGTCCCTGGGAGCCGTAAGGGGCGTGGATTTCGCCGTCTGCGCGCGCCTCGATGCGTCTTTGCCCTTGAATAAGGCCGGCCGGCGCGAAAAGGCGGTCCTTGCCGGGCGCGTATACGAACAGCGCCACGCTGAGCAGGGCTGTGCGGTCACCGCTGGCGATGAACAGCACCGTTCTGCCGCCGAAGCTGCCAAGGGCCGCCTCAAGGGTGAATTGCGCTTCAAGCTCGCCGTATTCGCCAAAGCCGTGCATGCCCTGGGGAAGCTCGTAGGCCAGGTTCCAGCCGAGATCGCCCGCAAGCACGAGAATGCTGACGCCGTTGGGGCTGTTGCGCCTGAGCGTCACGCTCATGGGCTGCGGCCCCTCGACGCTGAATTCGGCCTCCTTGCCCGAAGCGATCTCCTCGGCCGTCAGGGCGGCGCTTTTTCCCCCCTGCGGCAGGGTGACAAAAATGCCTTCGCTCCCGGCGGCCCGGGCCACGCCGGCGCAAAGCAGCAAAAACAGGCAGGCCGCGCGAAGCAGCTTACAAGTCATTGTCATAACAATACTCCTTACGGTTGAGTGTGCGCAAAGGCGATCACAACGGAGGAAGCAGCTTCGGAAACTTATGAAATAAAATACACTTTTCAAGGTGAATTTGCACCGGAAACAGCCGCAAGAGCCAGGGCGCGAAGGGCCATGCCCCGGACGCGCAGGGCGCGGGCCCGTTCTTTGTCTCCGGCCCCTTGGGCGGACGCCCCGGCGGCGTCAACGATGCGCAGTTGCAGGGCCAGGCTTTCAAAGTTGCGCGGAGCGCGCTCCAGAATGCCGTCCAGCAGTTGCAGAGCCTGTCCCTGACAGGAGCGGGCGGCGGCGTCGGCCCCGAGAAGGCGCAGTACTTTGGCCCTGGACATGAGCAAACGGGCGTATTGCCGGCCCCAGCCAATTTCTTCCGGACAGGCCGCGACAAGGGGCAGCATCAGAAGCAACCCTTCGTCATTGGCCGCCAGGGCGCGGGCGGGCAGTTGCCGCTCAAGGGCCAAGGCACTCAGGCGGTCCAGGAACAGGCTGAGCAGATAGTCGTGGTCCACATCGCCGCGCGGCAGGGCGCGTGCCCTGGGCAGAGCGACGTCCAGCAGGGCTTCGGCCTGCTTTCGCTCCTCTTTCGCCCCGCCCCGCTCAAGGGCCAGGATGGCCTCGTGCAGAAAAAACAGCTCCCAGATGCTGTCGCCGGCCAGGGGGCTGTGCGCGGAAAGGCGCAACTGGCGCAGGGCCAGGGGCAAGCCCTGTCTGGTCAGGTCCAGGGCCTTCAGGGACAGAGCCGGATCTTCGGCGTATTCCCCGCGTATCCGGTGGACGCAGGCAAGCTGCTGCAAACGGGTGAGCAACAGCGAGGCGAGGGAATACTCCTCCCGGTTCATGGCTCCGGACGCCGGGGGCCCCCGCCCGTCCGGCCTTTCGGATTCCCTTGCCGCTTCAGGCCCCAGGGCTGGCTTTGCCGGGCGCCTTTCCCCGGACATCCGTCCGGCTTCGTCCCTTTTTTCCGGCAGGGGCGGGTTCAGAAGCAGAGCCTGTTCCAGCGCTTCCCGCAAAAGGGCCATGCCTTCGGCGCCATGGCCGGAAAGGGCCAGTTCCTTGCCCAGGGGCCCGGCGGTCTCGCTGATAACGGCCGCGAGCACCTCGGGGAGCATGTATTCGTCTTCGGCCAGAGTGCGGCGGGACAGGTGGAGGGCTTCGCGGTACAGGGCCAGGCCCTGTTCCTGGCGCCCGAGTCTGCAGTGGGAATAGCCCAGGCTTTGCAGGGCGAACACGAGCCTGATGCGGGCAATGAGCCTGCCTTGGTCCAGGGCCTCGGCCTGACGGAACATCCGCAGGGAGCGTTCGAAATGGCCGTGCGCCTCCTCGCAAGCTCCCCGGGCGGCCAGGACTTCGCCCATGCCGCCAAAAGCGCCGCCAAGCACGCTGAAGACCCTGGCGTCGTTCTCAAGGGCTTCGACCAGGTCGGCGGCCCTGGTGTAGAAGCGCCGGGCCAGGGGCATCCTGCCGGCGTCGCGCGCCAGATCAGCCGAAAACACGAGCAGTTCGGCGCAGTCAAGGGCGCTGTCCCCGTCGTCGGGCCTGAGCTCGAGATAACGAATGCACAGTTTTTCAGCCTCTTCGGCCAGCATGAGGGAGTCAAGGAACAGCCCCCTCGAGTGCATGACCAAAAGATCCTGGCGCAGTCTATGCCCCAGGTAGGCGAGGGAGTCCGCGTCCTCGGGACGGTCGCCCCGGCCGGGGGCTGCGGGGGGCTTTTGCCGCGCCTGTTCCGTTGGCGTCGTCTCCAGGCTGTCTGCGTTGGCGGCCCTGCCCTGCCCGCTGCCCGGCAAAAGCACGGCAAAGGCCAGAATCGCGGCAAGAAGCGC
>JAJDJN010000128.1 GCA_030267245.1 Desulfovibrio sp. OttesenSCG-928-A18 | reverse complement strand
TCCGCGCGCGATAAACAAGGCCCATCGCGGGTGCAGGGGGCCGCCGCCCCCTGCTGGGGGAGTCTGAGGGGGCAAAGCCCCCTCGGCTTCTTTTGTCTTTTGTCAGTTGCCAGGGCCGGCCGGCGTGCCTTGCAGCCGCGCCACAAAGGCTCTGACTTCGGCGGCGGCGAAATCGCGTGTTTCCTGGTGTGTCGTGAGCATGTGGTGGCTGGTGACTTTTTCCCGGATCCGGGTGTAGCGCAGGGTCAGGTCCGTGGAAGAAACGGCCCGTGCTATTTTCAGGCCGAATTCCGCCGGGCAGATGGAATCCTTGAGGTCGTACATCAGGTACAGGGGGCAGCGCACGCGGGGCAGGCGCTCGCGCATGTTTTTTATGCCCCTGGCCATGCTGTGCAGTTGCGGCAGATACAGCGTCCCTTCATAGCCCTGGTACGGCGCGATTTCCCTTGATTTTTTGCTTGCCGGCGCCAGGGGTATCACGGGCCGGATGTATTGCAGCAGGGGGGTGAGCACGATCCAGGACATGCGGCCGAGGGGCAGAAGCCGGTATACGCCGTATGCGGGGGCAAAGCAGAAGGCCCCGGCCAGGCGGGCGTCGTCGGCCAGCTCCGCCGCCAGGGAAAGGGTGATGCTCGCGCCCATGGAAAAGCCGATGCAGACCACGCGTTCGTGTTCGCGGACAAGGGCTTCGTAGCGTTCTTTGGCGCTGGCGTACCAGTCCGGGTAAAAGCTTTTGCGAAACTCTTCGATGCTCGCGTCATGGCCGGGAAAAGGCGCGGAATCTACGCTGCAGCCAAGTTCGCGCAGACCGGGCACAAGCCCCTGCATCTCAAAAGGGCTGCTGCCAAAGCCGTGCAGAAGCAGGCAGGCGGTGTTTGGGGCGCGCATCAAGCTTCTTGCCTCCAGCCTGGAAATTGCATGGTAAAATGCCTCTGGACCCCGCAAGGGGCCTGATGCCCCCTGACCCCTGTATGCCCCCGGCCCGGTTTTGCGGATGCGGGAGGCCGCGGCCCCGGCTCTGGGGCAAAGCTCAATACGGCGACACGCCCACAACGGGATGGCCCTTGGCCCCGGCTTTGGGGGGCACCCCCCCTGTTCTTCATGCCTTATGCCGATCAGGCGTTCTCGTTGCCCGACATGCGGGCGAGTTCGGCCGGGATCTGTTCCGGGGCAAGGCGTGTGCAGCGGGTATAGGTCTGGCCTTGGATCACTTCCTTGCTCACCACAAAATGCCGTTTCGCCCGCGCGGCCAGTTGCGGCCAATGGGTTATCAGCAGCATCTGCCGCTCCGAGGCCAGCTTTTCCAGGCTTTCGCCCACCCTGTTCAGGGTCAGGCCGCCGACGCCGGCGTCCACTTCGTCAAAGATAAGGGTTGGCTTTTCGCTGGCCGCCTTGCTCATCAGGCTGACCAGGGCAAGAAGAAAGCGGGAGAGTTCGCCGCCCGAGGCTATGCGGTCCAGCGGCTGCGGCGGCTGGCCGGGGTTGGGTTGCCAGTAAAGACGCGCCCGCAATTCGGCGCAGTCTTCACGCTCTTTGTACAGGCAATGCGGCGTGAAAGAAAAGCCCACGCGCAGGTGTTCAGAAAAACCTAGAACCCGCAGCTCCCTGGCCAGGGCTTCGGACAGGGCGGCGGCCGCCCCTTCCCTGGCCTTGTTCAGGCTTGCCAGCAGGCGCGCCAGTTCGGCGCACAGCTCTTCTTCCTCCCGCAGCAGGGCCTTGCGGTCGATGCCGCAGCTATCAAGAAAGTCAAGATTTTCCCGCAGTTCTTTTTGCAGGGACAAGATTGCGTCCAGGGGGCGCTGCAATTTTCGCTTCAATTGGGCAAGGACGTAAAGGCGCGACTCGATGGCGTCCATATCCGCCTCCCGGTCCGCGTGTCCGGCGGCCTTTTGCAGGCGGGCGTCAAGGTCCTGCATGGCGTGGCGGGTGTCCATGAGCAGTTCGGGCATGTCGGAGAATTCTTCAAGGATGCCGGCAAGGGCACCGACGGCCTTTTCCAGGGCGGCGAGATTGTGCATAAGGCCGGGGCCGTCTTCCCCGCCGTGCAGCGCGGCCTGCCCGGCCGCCGCGTTGCGGCTTATGCCCTCCTGATTGCGCGCCACCGCGCGCCGGGCTTCCAGCTCTTCTTCCTCCCCGGCTTTGGGCGCCACTTTCGCTATTTCCTGACTCTGGTATTCCAGCAGGGTGCGCTTGTCCTCAAGGGCCAGACGGCTGCGCTCCAGGGCCTCAAGTCTGCTTGAACAGTCGGCCAGGGCCTTGACCAGGACCTCTTTTTTGTCCAGCAGCGCGGGCTCGTTCATAAAATCGTCAAGAATGGCGGCCTGAAAAGAACTTTGCAGCAGCTTTTGCTGCCCGTGCTGGCTGGTGTGCAGCAAAAGCCGGGAGCGCATGTCGCGGACGCTTTCCTGCGAACAGAGTTGATCGTTGCGGTATATGCGGCTGCGGCCGGTATCGGCCGAAAGCTCGCGGCGCAGGATCAGCTCTTGCCCGTCCAGCATGAACATGGCTTCGACAACGGCTTTTTCCTTGCCCGGGCGGATCAGATCCGGGCCCAGCCGCTCGCCGGTGAGAAAGTTCAGAGCTTTGAGGATAAAGGTCTTGCCCGCCCCGGTTTCGCCGGTCAGCACGTTCATGCCCGGGGCGAATTCCATCTCCAGGTCTTCGATCAGGGCGAGATCGCGTATGCGCAGCAGTTCGAGCATGCAATTTCCAGGCTATTCCTTTTTCCGCAGATCGCGTACCCGGCTGGCCTTGCCTTCAAAGCGCTTCAAGCTCTGCGGCTCAACAAGCCTGACCTTGGCCGTGACCCCGAGGTAGTCCTTGATGGATTTTTGCAGGCTCTTTTCCCGCTTCTGAATGTGGCGTATTTCGTCGGACTGGAACATGGCCTCGGAGAATTCCACCATGATCTCCAGGGCGTCCAGGGTGCCTTCGCGCTTGACCTCTATTTCATAATGCGGCGAAATGCCTTCCATCTCCACCAGAATGGCTTCGATCTGCTGCGGGAATACGTTCACGCCCCGGATGATCAGCATGTCGTCGCTGCGCCCGAGAATGCGCGTAATGCGCGCGTGGGTTCTGCCGCAGACGCAGGGGGTAAGGTCCAGGCTGCACAGGTCCCTTGTCCGGTAACGGATAAGGGGGATGGCTTCCTTGGTCAGGGTGGTGATCACAAGTTCGCCCACCGCGCCCGGAGGCAGGGAGGCGCCTGTTACCGGATCGATGATTTCGGGCAGGAAATGATCTTCAAAAATATGCATGCCGCATTTGCTTTCGGCGCATTCCTGCGCCACCCCGGGCCCCATGATTTCGGACAGGCCGTAGATGTTCAGGGCCGTGATGCCGAGCTTGCGTTCGATTTCGGCGCGCATCTCCTCCGTCCAGGGCTCGGCCCCGAACACGCCCACGCGCAGGGGCAACTCGCGGATGTCGATGCCCATGTCATAGGCCACTTCGTACAGATACAGGGCGTAGGAGGGGGTGCAGGTCATGCCGGTGGCGCCGAAGTCGCGCAGCAGTTCAGCCTGGCGTTTGGAACCGCCGCCGGAAATGGGGATCACCGTGGCGCCAAGGCGTTCGGCCCCGTAATGCACGCCCAGGCCGCCGGTAAACAGCCCGTACCCGTATGCGTTATGGATAAAGTCCGAGGAACTCAGCCCGGCGGCGGAGAGGCTTCTGGCCATGAGTTCGGCCCAGTTGTCCAGATCCCGCTTGGTGTAGCCGACCACAGTGGATTTGCCCGTGGTGCCGCTGGAAGCGTGCAGCCGGACGATGGTGTCAATGGGCACGGCGAACATCTTGTAGGGGTAGCCGTTGCGCAGGTCCTGCTTTTCCGTGAAAGGCAGCCGGGGCAGATCTTCAAGGGAGTTCACGATACCGGGCTTGATTCCCATGTCATCAAAGGCCTTGCGGTAGAAGGGCACATTCGCGTACACTCGTTCGCACTGGTTTTTGAGACGGGTCAGTTGCAACGCGGCAAGTTCGTCGCGTGGAAGGGTTTCTTTATCCACGTTAAAAATCATCGATTTGTCTCCTGGGCCTAACTATTGGAAATGCAGTGCTATTGTAGTGCTGCCGCCTGGGTCGGAAGGCCCTGTCATGTTGCATGAATCAGGCTGCCCGGTCAAGCCGTGCGCGGCCTAAATACCCCTACTGAAGGAACTTGTCGGATGGATTGGCAAAACGTGCGGGAAATATTGGAACAGGCGAGCAGCATCGCGATAATCGGCGCCAAGGACAAGGCCGGGCAGCCCGTGGACAGGGTAGGGCGTTATCTTATGGAAGCCGGCTACGACGTGATCCCCGTGCATCACACGCGCAAGAACGTCTGGGGTCTGGAAACCTGTGAAAAACTCACGGACATAGAGCGCCCCGTGCATATTGTGGTTCTGTTCCGGGCGGCGGAGCAGTGCCCGCAGCACGCGCAGGAGGCTTTGCTGCTCTCGCGCCTGCCGCTGCTTTTTTGGATGCAGCTTGGCATCGAACACCCCGCCTCGGCTTCGGCCCTTGCGGGAGAAGGCGTTCATGTTGTACAAAATGCCTGTATCATGGTCGAGCACGCCCGTCTGTTCGGCCGCCAGATTCTGGCCTGATGCTCATGCCAACGGTGCCGGAAAATGAAATATACGCCTGAAAAGGAAGAAAGGAAGATTAAGGACGCCGCTGCAAGGCCTGTCAGTACTGGCCAAGGGCAAAGCGCCTTTGACTGCCGCATGTGCGGCCACTGCTGTGAAGGCCGGGGCGGCATTGTGGTCGATGACGCGGATCTGGCCCGCCTGTGCGCCCATCTCGCCCTGGATGCCGCCGAGTTTGAGCGGCGCTGGGCTGAACGCAGGGGCGGAAAACTGCAACTGCGCTCCCTGGAGCGGGGCGGCTGTGTTTTTTTTGTGCCCGGCGAGGGCTGCTCCGTACACGAGGCAAAGCCGGACATCTGCCGCGCCTGGCCGTATTTTCGCGGCAATTTGATCGATAGCGAAAGTTTCGCCCTGGCCAAGGACTTCTGTCCGGGCATTTCTCCGGTCCAGGAACACGCGGATTTTGTCCGCGAAGGCATAGCCTATCTGCAAAAGCAGGGCCTGACCGGGCACATGGGCAAGGACCGGGCCAATGCCCTGCGGATCAAAGATCTCTTGCCCGATCCGGAAAAATGATGCCATAAACAGCGGCAGTGCATGGCCGCATCTCACACGCGCACCCGCCCTTGCCGCGGCGCGCCCAAACCCTTTACGCAGCTGCGAGGACCTTTGCATGACACGCAAAGAGTGCTTTGCCGCCCTGGGCATCCAGGAAGGCGCCGACATGGCCGAGATCAAGCGGGCTTATCGCAAGCTCGCCTTTGCCCTGCATCCGGACCTGAACCCGGACGTGCCGGACGCGGCCAGGCGCTTTCAACGCCTCAACGAAGCCTACGTGCTGCTGAGCCATAGCGCCGCCCAGCAGCGGGACGCGGCCAGACGGCAGCGCGACAGGGCCGGCGGACACAACAGCGCTGAAGCCGGGGCCAAGGCCAGGGAAGAAGCATACAAGGCCTACCAGAAGGCGGAAAGCAAAGCCGGGGCCTATGCGCGCGACGCGTCCGCAACGCGGGAAAACGGCACCGGCGCCGAGCCCGGCCAGGGCCGGGACAAGGAAGAACTGCTTCGCGATATCCTGCAGGATCCTTTCGCCCGCCGGGTTTTTGAGGATATTTACAGCCATATCAACGAAGAAGGGCAACAGCGATCCGCTACAGACGCGGGCAGGGCCGGCAATGCCGGAACGGGCCCGGGCCCTGACGCGGCACAGGGAATGACCGGAGCGGCGGCCAGGCGCGGCGGCAAAAAACAGGCGGCGCGGCCCCGGCAGCAGGTTCCCGGCGTCATGAGCAGCATGGTGAGCAAGGTCAGGGGCTGGCTGCGGCGGCAGATTGATGATGAACAGATAGTGCGCCTGCCCGGCGCCTCCCTGGTGCCCGGCGCCCGTGTGCGCCTTGAAATCCAGCACGGCTTTTCCGGTGAAGCCCAGGTTGTGGAACTGACCCTGCCGCCGGAGTTCGTTCCGGGTAAACCCATGCGCCTGAAAGGCATGGGAAAACGCATGGGCAACCTGCGCG
>JAJDJN010000127.1 GCA_030267245.1 Desulfovibrio sp. OttesenSCG-928-A18 | reverse complement strand
CGCTGTCACCGCTCACGAGGCAGACATTTCTGAACGCAAACGCCCTCCTGTCCCTGCTCCTGGCTTTTGCCCTGGTATTCGCGCCCGTGTTTCCGGCCCTGGCGGTCGAGATCGTTACCACCAACGCCGATGCTGGTTCGGGCAGCTTGCGCGAGGCCATTACCACCATCAACACGGACGGCGTCCCAAATCAGAGCATTTCCTTTGCCATTGTTGATCCCCAACGCCCCAACACCATATCCCTTACCTCCGTTCTGCCGACAATAGGCATCAATGGTCTGACCATTGACGGCAGCAATGGCTCCCCTGATACCGCCCAGAGGGTGGTCCTGAACGGCGACGACCTTTATGGAATATTCGCACTGGCTAACGGCGTTGGCACCCTCGACCTGAAGAACCTGACTCTGCGAAACAGCTCCGGGACCCAAGGCGCGATTTATGCCCCGAACCATCAAACCCCTCTGACGCTCGCTCTCGACGGCGTGACATTCAGCAATAACAGCTCCACCCCCATCAACCACAGCTACGACCCGCTTGTCGCCACAAGCTCTCTGAGCATCACTACCAGCTCGGGCGGCGCGATTTTCAGCGGCAACTCGGGTGAGTATAGCGGCGCGATTTACAGCGGCGGCACCGACTTGTCCATCGGCGGCAACATCCTTTTTGAGAACAACCGTGGATCAACCAGCGGCGCGATTTACAGCAACGGCAACCTGACCCTGGATACCGGAACCACCGGCGACATCTATTTCATAGGCAATGAAGATTCTTCGGGCCCCAATGCCATAAAGATACATAAAGGCCAGTTGACTCTCAAAGGCGGGAAAAGAATCGTCTTCGACGATCCCATACAATTCAACTCTGAATCGGAAAGCAGCGTCTCCCTCAAGAGTTTCGCAACTCTGGTCCAGTTTGACCAGCACTCGATCCTTTCCGGCGCCACCGGCGAGGCCGGCAGCGGCGAGGTCATGGTGAGCGGCGGCGAGTTCCGGGTGCTTGAAGACGCCATATTCGACACCGGCGGCACAGCAACAAGCGCCTCTTTCACCCTCCCGGCAACCATTTACAATAACGCGCACCCGATACTGTCAGGGGCGGGCACCATCAGCACGCCCGGCACGATACGCCTCGAGGGCAGGAATTCTGGCGGGAGGGGCATAATTAGCCCCTCCGGCCTGTACTACACGCCCGACTCAACCGACCTCACGAAAGAGAGAAACGATTATGGCAGCGAGATCGGCACCCTTACCCTGAGCGGCAAAACCGTCCTCTTCGATGGCGCCGAGTTTAAGGTGGACCTGGCGGCGGGCAACGTTTCGGACAAGATCTCCGTTGTCGGAAGCATGATCAAGACCGGCCAAGTTACTCTCATCACCCCGCGGACCTTTCGCAACGGCGAGTATACCATCCTGGAATGGGATGATACCTCGGATGGCAGCGACGTCGCCTCCAACAAATTCATACCCCATCTGCCTAGCAATGTCGGCGCCCGGGGGGGACAGGCAACGCTGGAAGTCATTCAATTAGAGCGCAAGATGGTCCTGAAAATGGAGGCGCGCCCCATAACAGATCTCATCTGGAAAGGCGATGATACTGACTTCACCTGGGTCGACGGCGACACGACAATGGAGAACTGGGATTCCTCCGTCGTCGGTAGAAATACCTTCTTCCTCAACGGCGACACGGTGTTTTTCACCGAAGCCACGGCGTCCTTGTTCGTCCTGACGCATGCTGACGGCGTCCAGGTGGACGGCATGACCGTTTCCACGGGCGGGCACTACTTTTCCGGCGGTAAGATAAGCGGCACGACCCTGCTCCTGGACGCCCCCGACCTGTCCACCACCACCTTCTCCTGTGAGATATATTTCGCTGGCGGTATCACGGTGAACAAGGGCAACACCCTGGTTTTCAGGTATGGCACAGCCGCAACCATCGCCGGCGACATCTCCGGCGAGGGCGACATATCCACTACCGGCGCTAACGTGCTTACCCTGCCCGGCAAACACACCTATACGGGAGATACCCACATCACCACCAAAGCAGGCCTCACCGTCACCGGCAGACTGGGTAGTTCGGGCGGCATCGGAGACTACTCCGGAGACATCTCCAACGCCGGCACCCTGACCTTTGACCAAAGCGCCGACCAAACCTTGCGCGGCGTCATTTCCGGCACGGGGAGTCTCGCAAAAGACGGCAAGGGCAAGCTTACCCTGACCGGCGACAACACCTATACGGGAAAAACCTCCATCTATACCGGAGCACACCTCACCGTCACCGGCAGACTGGATAGTTCGGGCGGCATAGGAGACTACTCCGGAGACATCTCCAACGCCGGCACCCTGACCTTTGACCAAACCACCGACCAAACCTTGCGCGGCCGCATCTCCGGCCCTGGCTCCGTCCGCAAGCAAGGCAACGGCATCCTGACCGTGAACGGCACGATCACCTCTGACTTCACCCTGGCCGAAGGCGTCCTGGCCGGCACGGGCACACTGCAAAACGTCACCCTGAACGACGGAACAAGCGTCTCCCCCGGCGGCAGCGGCGGCATCGGCAGCCTGAACATGGGCAAGACGGGCGGCATAACCGCGTTCTACGGCGTGACCTACGTTCTGGACACCGGCGCGAACGATGCTTCGGACCAGATTATCGTCGCCGGAAGCGCCGACCTGAAGGGCGGCAAAATAGACCTCGTCGCCTGGGAAAACGGCGACTATACCGTCCTTTCCGCCGATGGGATTACGGGAAATATCGAACCCGCCGCCATTACCCTGAACGGCACGGGCCTGGGTCCCCGCCATGCCGCCGAACTGAGCTACGGCGACAAGCACATGAGACTGGTACTGTCCCCGGTCGGCCCCCTGAACCTGACCTGGACCGGACTGGGCGGAAAAGACTGGAACTGGGGCGACGCCACCAATCTCGTCTGGAAAAACAGCAACCGTAATGCAAGCTACTTCATGGACGGCGACAGCGTCACCTTTGACTCCACCAGCCTCATCAAGGCCGTGACCGTGGCCGACACCGACGTCAACCCGGAGACCATGACCGTAAGCGCGGACGGCTACAGCTTCACCGGAGGCGCGATCAGCGGTAAAAAACTGACCCTGGCCGCCCCCGCCGCCTCCTCCACCACCTTCGCCAATGACCTGGACTTCAGCACCGGCATCACGGTGAACGCGGGCAATACCCTGGCCTTCAACTACACCACCAACGTCATCAACGCCAACGCCATCACCGGCGCGGGCAACCTGCTGAAACAGGGCGGAGGAAGCCTTACCCTGAGCGGAGACATCAGCCTCGGTGGGACCGTTGCCGTTGACGCCGGCACCCTGCTTCTGGACAAGAGCGGCCTGCGCTGTTTCTCCAACGCCCTCTTCGGCGCGGGCGTCCTGGCGTTTGATCTGGGCGGGGGCGATAATCCCCTCAACTTCACCGCCGCTGTGGGCGACGCCTTCACCGGCGTCATCCAACTGAAGCGCGCCAGCCTGGAGCTTGACGAAATCGCCGCCCGCACCCTGTCCGGCGCCACCTTGCAGCTGGACCGGGACGCCGGCGCAGCCCTGAACGCGGACCGGATCATCAAGGACTTGACCTTTAACGGCGGCAACCTGTCCGTCTTCACCAACAGCCACCTTACCGTCAAAACCCTGTCGGTCACAGCCGGGGGCGGCACAATCACCGTTGACGATGCCACCCTCAGCGGCATCGTCGTCTCCACGAAAGACCGCTCCTTATACGACTACGCCGACCCCGACTCGACCCTGTACCAGAAGCGGATCGTCACCGCCGCCACAATCAGCCAAAACGGCAGTCTGACCCTGACCGACGTTACGAACAAAATGCTGATCCTTGACGTGAGCAACAACGCGGATATCGTTGGTAAAGCCACCTATAACCTTACCGCCAGCATCCTGAACGGCGGCACCCAGCCCAGCACCCGGAAAGCCAACGAAAACGCCCGCCTCCTGACCGCCGCCGCGTTCCAGGCCCCAGCTCAGGAATACGGCATTTACCTCGGCTACGGTCTGACCGAACTCGAAGCCCTGCCGGACAAAATCATGGTCCTGGACTCCAGCGACAGCACCGCGACAAGCCCCGCCATCTTCGCCAAACTCACCGGGCAGGGCGGCTTCACCTTCAGCGGAAGCAGAGACGCCGAAATCGGCAACTGGAACAGCGACTATAGCGGCGCAACCCTGGTCAGCGGCGACCATACCATAACCCTGCTCACGGACAACGCCTTCGGCAACACCTCCAGTCTGAGCCTGGAACAATCCGGCAAAATCGACATGAACGGCATGGCCCAGACCGTGCCCGAACTCAGGGGCAAAGCCGGAACCAGCCTGGCCCTCGGCCACCTGACGGTCAATCAGAACGTCAACACCACCTTCGAGGGCGTCCTGACCGACTCCCCCGGCCTCCCCGGTCAGGGTCTGCTTACCAAAAAGGGCTACGGGACCCTCACCCTCGCCAGCGCGAACACGTACAGCGGCGGAACCGTCCTTGAAGCCGGAACCCTCGCTCTGCTCTCCCCCGCCGCCGCCGGCACAAGCCCAGTGGCCGTGGGGCAGGACGCCACCCTGCAACTGGCCTTTTCCGGAGCCTTCAGCAACGACGTCTCCGGCCAGGGCGTCCTGAACGCCACAGCCGGTCAGGGTGAAACGATCAGCCTGTCCGGAAACAACACCTACACCGGTATGACCACCGTCATAAGCGGCGGTCTGAAACTGGAAAGCGACCTGGCGTCTTCCAAAGACCTGACCCTCTATGGCGGAACCGCCTTTATCACCAACGGCCACAGCCATTCCCTCAAGGGCGGGTCCCTGACCGTCTGGAGCGGGGCCGCCACCTATGACGGCGACCTCAAAGCCGGAAACGCGACCCTCAACTTCGTAGCCACAGACACAGCCGTGTCCGGTCCCATGCTCCTGACCACCGGCACAGCCGATATTGACGGCGGCAAGGTCAACCTGGGCGTGTTCGGCGCGGCCCATATCGCCTCCGGCGCGACCCTGACCCTGCTGGAGGCGGCCAAGGGCATCAGCGGCAGCGTCACCCAGGGCGACGGCAGCGGCGTTCTGAACGTCGGGGCCACGGTGGTGCACGACATCACCCTCAGCACCACAGGCTACACTCTCAGCGCCACCGTGGACCAGGGCCGCGCCTCCAGCCAGGCCAAGGCCCTGTCCGAGGGCTACCTTGGTGGCGTAATCCTGACCTTGCAGGGCGCGGATCTGGCCGCCGGCGCGGGTCTGGACGCGGCCACGAGCGCGATCAGGACCAGCCGGAAAAGCGGCGTCAGCCAGTACGGCAATGCCGCCCTGAACGGAGGGTATCATCTCACAGGTTTCGGAACCGTCTCCGGCGGCCGGGTCACGTATGATACCGGCTCCCACATCGACATGGACAGCGTCAGCCTGATAACCGGCTTGGCCGTGGGCACGGACCTTACCCCCGGTCGTCTGAACCTGGGCCTGTTTTTCGAGTACGGCACCGGCTCTTACGACACCCACAACAGCTTCAGCCGCGCCCCTTCCGTGGACGGCGACGGCCACGCCCATTACTTTGGCGGCGGCCTGCTCGGGCGCATGGACTTCACGGACACCGGCCACGGCCACCCCTACCTCGAGGCCACGGGCCGGGCGGGCAAGGTGCACACCTCTTATGACAGTTCCGACCTGCGCGACGCCGTCGGCCGCAAAGCCGACTACGACACCTTGTCGTGGTATTACAGCCTGCACGTCGGCGCGGGCTACATCTGGGAGATCACGGACACGACCTCCCTTGACGTTTACGCCAAGTACTTCTGGACCAGGCAGGAGGGCGACAGCATCCACTTGTCCACGGGCGAGCAGGTGCGCTTCAAGAGCGTCGATTCGCACCGTACCCGTATCGGCGGCCGTTTCTCTTATACCGTCGAAGACTACATCAGCCCGTATATCGGCGCGGCCTGGGAGCACGAGTTTGACGGCAAGACCCGGGGTGCCACCAACGGACACAGCATTGAGGCTCCGGATCTCGAAGGCCACACCGGCATCGTCGAACTCGGCGTCTCAGTCAGACCTTCCGCCGCCCTGCCCCTGTCCTTTGACCTCGGTGCCCAGGGTTACACCGG
>JAJDJN010000126.1 GCA_030267245.1 Desulfovibrio sp. OttesenSCG-928-A18 | reverse complement strand
GCAATTTACGGGTTAACGGCCTTATGCAAAGCGGCCGTAGATGATATGAAGTCGGAATCCCCCGCTTCACGGCAATAGCGCCGCCGCGCAGGCGACCTGAACCAGCAGCACGAGGCGTGCATACATGACCCTGTTCGACCACGATCCATTTCTGCCCCCATTGCCAGTGCCCGAGTTGCACGACAGCTGCCGGGCTCTGCCCGGACTGGTGCAGCCTCTTGTGGACCCGGAAACCCTTGAAAACACCCGCGCCGCCTGCGAAGCCTTTGCGGCCCCGGGGGGCGATGGCGAACGGCTGCAACGCGCGCTGCTTGAACGCCAGGCCGCCATGTTCGGCAACGCAAGCTGGCTGCGCCCCCTGTGGGACGACATGTACACCCGCTGGCGCGGCAGCCTGCCGCTGGATATGAACTACTTTTTCCGCTTTGACGAACAGCGCTGGGGCAGCGAAAAAGCGCTGCCGCGCCTGCTGCGCGCCCTGACCGGCGTACTCCTGGACCTGGAAGCCGGACGCTGCGAACCCGAACGGAACAAACAGGGCTTTTTGTCCATGGAACAGGCCAAAAGCGCCCTCTATACCCGCATCCCGACGCGGGGCAAGGACAGCCTCCTCCATGTGCGCGCCATCGGCCGGGGCGGCCTGGCCACCGCGGCGGTGGTCCGGAACGGCCGCTGGTTTCTGCTGCCCCTTACCAGCGCCTACGGCACCGTTCTGCGCGAGGGGCAACTCGCCGCCGCCCTTGACCGCATCCGCGCCGCCGCCGCCCCGGAGCAAAACAACAAAGACGCCGCCGGGGCCGTGCCCACGTCCGCCGTCCACCTTCCTTCGCAGCCCATCGGGGCCATGACCTGCGCCGGCGCGGACGAAGCCGCCGAGATTCGCGCCCAATTGCAGGAGTCGCTGCAAAACCGCCTCAGCCTTGCGGAACTTGAACAGTCCCTGTTCGTGCTCTGCCTCGATCCGCCGCACACAGATGAGGCGGAGCTCTGCCGCTCCCTGCTCGCCGGGCGCGCGCGCGACCGCTTCTTTACCAAAAGCCTGCAAATCATCGCCACCGACAGTCACGGCCTGGGCGCGAACTTTGAACACGCCGGCTGCGACGCGGCCATCTGGGTCTATATTCTCGGCCTCGTCGACGCCGCCATACAGCGCGAAACCGAAGCGGACCGGGAAGAAGAAGCGGGCGCCGCCGCCGGGACCGGAGCCAGGGAACACGGCGAAAAAGAGCCTGAACAGCCGCTCCCGCGCCCTCTGCTCTGGGACGTCCCGGAGCGGATCGGCCAGCGCCTGGCGCGCCTGGAGGCCGATTTCGCCCGCCGCGTCGAGGATCTGAACCTTGTCTGCCGCCAGTTCCCCGAGCTTTCACGCCAAGCGCTCAAAGCCCTGAAAACCAGCCCCGACGCCTTTATCCAGACCGCCTTCCAGGCCGCCCAGTACCGGATCTTCGCCGGCCTGCGCTCCTCGTACGAAGCCGTGGCCATGCGTGGCTTTGCCGAAGGACGCACCGAATGCGCCCGGGGCAGCGGCCCCGAAGCCCTGGCCTTTGCCCAGGCTCTTGCCCAGAACCTTGCCCAAAAGCGTGCCGGTTGCGCCGAAATGCCCGCATCCCCTGAATTGGCCGAGTGCTACCGCGCCGCCGAGCGCGCGCACCTGGACCGCCTGGCGCGCTGCCAGCGCGGCCTGGGGCTGGAACGGCACATGGCCGGATTAAAGGCCATGTATGAACTGCGCGGCAAAGAACTCGGCATGGACCGGGAACCGGCCATATTTCACGATGCCGGATGGAAAACGCTCTGCGAGAACAGCCTGTCCACCAGCGGCATCGGCGCGCCCTGCATCGTTTTTTTCGGCTTCGGGCCGGTCAGCGAAGACGGCCTGGGTATCGGCTACGCCCCGGGCAAAAACGGCACCGGCCTGGTCGTCACCAGCCTCGGCCGGGAAAAGAAAGTGGCCGAGCTTTATACCAGCGCCCTGACCACGGTCTGCCAAAGCATGCTGGCCATGCTCGCCGCAGCCGGGGAAGCGCCGCAAACATCTGTCCACCCCAATACAAGGAGAACACCATGAAGCATCTTTTTCGTTGTTGTATTTTGATTTGCCTGGCCCTGTGCTTTTTCGCGTTGCCCGCCTCTGCGGCTGAAAAGAAAAAACCCGTGCGCATCGTGTATGTTGAATGGCCCTGCGCTGTGGCCACCACCTATATCGCCAAGGTTGTCATTGAGGAAAAGCTCGGCCGCCCCTGCGAAATCCTGCCGGTGTCCGTGGCGATCAAATACCAGTCCCTGTTCGTGGGCGAAGCCGACGCCACGGTCTGCGCCTGGCTGCCCACAACCCAGAAAACATACTGGAACAAGGTCAAGGGTCAGGTGGAAGACCTGGGCCCCATCGTGGGCGGCGCGCGCATCGGCTGGGTGGTGCCCGACTACGTGCCCTACACCTCCATGGAAGAGCTCAAGGGCAAGGCCGCCGAGTTTGACGGCAAGATTTACGGCATAGACCCCGGCGCGGAATACATGTTCACCTCGCTAAAAGCGATCGGGGAATACGGCCTGGATGGCTTTGAACTGGTGGAAGGGAGCGACGCCGTGATGGTGGCCATGCTGGCCGACGCCATTAAACGCAAAAAGCCCGTTGTGGTCACGGGCTGGGCTCCGCACTGGAAATTCGGCCGCTGGGATCTGCATTTTCTTGAGGACCCCAAAGGCCTGTTCGGCCAGGAAGAAGAAATCCACACCCTGGTGCGCAAAGGCCTGAAAGAAGATATGCCCGACGTGTACCGCTTCCTGGACAACTTCTCCTACTTGGACACAAAGCAGTTGCAGTCGGAGATGGCCAAAAACGAAGAAAAGGGCGCCGACCCCCTGGAAACCGCCCGCCGCTTCGTGCGCGAACACCCGGAACAGGTGGAAGCCTGGCTCAAATAGCCCCGGCCCGAATGCCGCCCATGCAACAGCGGCGCCTCCGGCGGCCAGGGGGTCTTGCCCCCTGGCCCCGCAATTAGCAATACCGACAAACGCGAGAAAATGCGGGGTAAGCCCACGCGGCAAGGATTTCAATATTCTTGCCGAAAAATCCGCTACAATATCAGGCGCATATCCGGACTGGTCATCCACGCTTCTTTTGCTTATGCTCGCCTGGTTGTTTTCTGCCCCTGAAATGCTGGCCGTCAAGCGGGTATTTCAAAGGCCTTCTTCCTTGGCAGAGAACGAAATTGTCCGTAGTATCAACAGCCAAAGAGAGAGGGCGTCATGTCCATTTTTGAAAACTGCCGCTGCCTTATCGTGGGCGCCGGCATCTGGGGTTCGGTGCTGGCCGAGCGCCTGGCCTCGGTGGCCGGCATCGAGGTACTGGTCATTGATCGCCGCGGCCACAGCGGCGGCAACTGCCATTCCGCCGCTGATCCGGAAACCGGCATCGAATGCCACCGTTACGGAACCCATATATTCCACACCAAACGCCGGGAAGTATGGGACTACGTGAACGCCTTTACCGGATTCAATACCTACCGGCACAAGGTGCTCACCGAATACAAGGGCAAGGTCTACCCCATGCCCATCGGCCTTGAGACCATCAATTCATACTACGGCCTCAAGCTCAAGCCCTTTGAGGCCGAGGCCTTCATCCGCTCCGAGGCTGAAAAAGAAGGCATAGTCGAGGCCCGCAACCTTGAGGAAAAGGCCGTATCCCTCATCGGCCGCCCCTTGTACGAGGCCTTTATCAAAGGCTACACGCAAAAGCAGTGGAACAAGCACCCCACCGAGCTGCCCGCCGCCATCATCACCCGCCTGCCCGTGCGCACCAACTATAATTTCGACTACTTCGACGACCCCTGGCAGGGCATGCCCCTTGCCGGCTATCACGGACTCTTTGACGCCATGCTTAAAAACGACAAGATCAGCCTGCGCCTGGGCCTGGACTACAAGGACATCCGCCAGGCCCTGCCGGCTGACTGCCGGGTTTTTTACAGCGGCGCCATCGACGAATTCTTCGACTACAGCCTTGGCGCGCTGGAATGGCGCAGCCTGCGCTTTGAAGAGGAAGTAAAGCAGGTAGCGGATTTCCAGGGCTGCGCCGTTATGAACCAGGCCGAGGCGGAGCTGCCCTACACGCGCACCCACGAATATCGCCATCTGCACCCGGAGCGCGCCTACAGCGACAAGGCCACGGTCATTGTACGCGAATACCCCCAGGACTATTCCGGCAACGCGGAGCGCTACTACCCCGTAAACACCCCGGGCAACCAGGCCCTGCTTGCGCAATACCAGGAACTGGCGGCAGCGAAGGCCCCCGGCGTCACCTTTGGCGGCAGGCTCGGCAGCTACCGCTATCTGGATATGGATATGGCCATACACGAGGCGCTCACGCTCTTTGCCTCGGTGATGGAACAAGGCGGCATCTAGAGTGTCCCGGCCGCCAGCGGAGCATGCGGCGGGACGGCGGCCACTGCCAGGGCCGGCGGCAATTTTTTGCGTCCTGTGCTGGATCGCGGCCGCCGCCTGCCTTGTGGCCGCTCCCTTGCTGTACCGGCTGCTGCCCGAACAGCCTTCCATCTTTGCCGGCGCCATCCGCCCCTGGCGCGAACTCTGGGTCTTTTCCAGTCAAAACGTCCCGTCCATAACGCAGTTATACGCCGCACTGCTGCTGCTGGCCTCGGCCGCCTGCGTGTTCTCGGCCCTGGCCCTGCACCTGCGCTCCCCACACGCGCCGGCTCTGTGCCGCGCCCTCTGCCTGGGAGTCGTGTGCCTCGGCACGCTGATTCTGGTGCTGGCCCCATATTATGCCCCGGTCCTGGAACGGGCGCGCATCTTTGACCCAATCAGAGGCGGCGCGGGCGTACTCATCGCCCTGTGCATCGTCTGGTATGCCTACTTCGGCCGCGCCCCAGGCCTGGCGCAGGCCTTTGGCTGCGACAAGCCGCGCGAAACGCCGGGCCCGACTCCGCCCCTGAGCGTCGGCCTCATGCTCTGTTTCTGCCTGTTGCTGATCGCCAATTTCGGCCTGCCCCTGATCGAGGGCCTGGTCACTTTCATCCCCAAGGGCAAGACGGAAAAGCTCGGCTACCTGCTGCCCGCCACCCTGCCGCCCCTGCTGTGCGCCATAGCCGCCCTGGCCCTGCTGGTCAGGCCTGGGGCAAGGCGCGGCCTGCTCTACTTTGTCCTGGCCTGCTGTCTGCTGTCCCTTGTACTGCTCATCTCGCCGCTGCTTTTGCTGTCCGGGATACAGGGAGTGGGCCTGCAGTATATCTTTTTGTCCCCCAAGCTCCTTGCCGTCTGGCTCGCCCTGCTCTGGTGGCTGCTGGCGGCGGACAAGGGCAACCGCTTCTGGCTCGCGCCCCTGCCGGACCCTTCGGGCGACAGCGCCACAGGCGCCGGCTCGCCCTCTTTTCCGGAACGGCTGGTCCTGCGCCTGGTGCGGGCGGTGCGCAAAGGCGGGGTCTCGCGGCTGTCGCTGATCTGTCTGGCAGTAATCGGCATTTTCATTCTGACCTGGACGCCGCAGTATATATTCCAGTTCGTGCAATATGGCGGCGGGTCCACGCCCTGGCCGGTCAACAACTTTTTCCGCTCCGGACTGTTGCTGCTCTGCCTGCTGCTGCCGCTGCTCTGGCTTCTGGCCGTTGCGCTGGCCATTTGTTCCCATCGGCTGCTCGCGCCCGTGAGCAGCCTGCTCATCTGCCTCTGCCCTCTGCTCGCGGTCTTTGCCATGGGGCTGCACACCTCGCCGGCCATGCCCGTGGCCGAAATGATCGGTCCCTTGCTGCTCGGGCTGATTTTCCAGCCCGACGGAGCGCTGGTGGTGCTCATTCTCTGCTTCTGGCATTTCAACTGGAAGGCCGGGCCGGAGCCGGAGCGGCTTCCGATCTTTTTGTTCCTCGTTTTCTGCCTGTTGCGGGTCGTTGATTATGGCGTTGTGGCGGTCACGTCCATTGTCAGCTGGATGTTCTACGAAGGCCCGCCGCTGCAGACGCCGTGGGCCGGTCTGTGTATGAGCGCCGTGACCTGGATTATCTGCCCGCTGCTGGCCTTTTGGGCCGTCAAAAGCGCGCGCCCGAACCCGGGCGGCATCTTTGCGCAGGCTCCGGACCGCCGGGACCGCTGGGCGATCTATTTCTGGATCTGCTGCATTGTGGCCGCCGCGCT
>JAJDJN010000125.1 GCA_030267245.1 Desulfovibrio sp. OttesenSCG-928-A18 | reverse complement strand
GGCCACCCGTATTTTGCGCGAAGCGCAAAATGCGGGTTAGCGCCCGGAACCGGTGAATCGGGCCATGAATTCCTTGCAGGCTTCGGCGGATATGGGCTTGGAGAAATAATGGCCCTGAAAACTGCTGAAGTTCAGTTCCAGCAGGGTTTCAAGCTGTTCCTGCGATTCCACGTATTCCGCCGAGGTCCTGATGCCGAGTTTTAGGCACATTTCCTGAATGGTCCCGGTCACGTCCTGGCTGTTTCTGCTGTAGGCGATGTCGTGCACGAGGTTGCGGTCCACCTGCACCTCGGCCAGGGGCAGGCGTTTTATCTGTGACATGGCAAGATAGCTCTTGCCGAAATCGTCAACGGCAATTATGGCCCCAATGCTGTGCAGGGCCTTGAGGGCGTCGTTATAGCGCGACTCGGGGTCAAGGGCCAGGGACTCGCTTATTTCAAGCATGATCGCGTCCGAGGGCAGGGAATAGCGCACGTAAAGCGAGTTGAGCGTTGCCGGGAAGCTCCTGTCTTTCAGTTGATCTTCGGAAACATTGAAAGCGACGGTGGTAAACACCTTGTCGCTACGCCATTCAAACTGCTGTTCAAAGACCATCTGCATGACGCGGTTGTCCAGGCGGGCTGTGAGCCCGGCATCATGGGCTATGGCAAAGGTCAGCTGCGGCGGTATGGAGCCGTAAAACGGGTGTTCCCAGCGCAGCAGCGCTTCGACGCAGGGCACGGTTTTGTGCACAAAATCCACGCGCGGCTGGTAGTGCAACACGATATCGCCATCCTGGCGGTCCAGGCTCGAGCGCATGTCGTTGACCAGAGAGCGGGCCAGGGCGCCGGCGCTGCCCGGCCTGTCGGTGCAGCGTTTGCCCCCCGGCCCCCGGATGCCGGAGGCGGCAATGCGCACCAGTTGCTTGAAGGCTTTGCGTCTGCTGCGCATTTTTCCTTCATCGGCAAGGCTGACAAAGGGCAGATATATCCCTGTGGCGACGCAGAGGTTGACGCACTGCATGACAACGCCTTTCCAGGAGCCGGTGGAGATAAGCGCGCTGGCTATGGGGGGCGTGGTCCAGTCCACCTGGAAAATCGGCATGGGGGCAAGGCCCCAGGACACGGCCAGGTAGGAGATGATCACAAGCACCAGGGGGGTGAACAAAAAGGGTATGAGAAAGGCCGGGTTCAGCACAATGGGCAGGCCGAAGATGAGCAGTTCGTTGATATTGAAAAGAACCGGCAGAATGGAAATCTTGGCCACCCGGCGGGTGCCCCTGTCTTTGCCCCGGAGAAAAATGGCCGCCAGCAGCCCGAGGGTGGTGCCCGCGCCGCCCATGTAGATGTACACATCGAAAAAGTACTTGGTGAAAATATGCGGCGGCGGCAGCTGGTTGTTTACGGCCAGACTGTTGGCCTCCATGCCCTTGAGCAGGACCTGGTGGGTGATGGGGTCCAGCAGATCCGCTCCATGGATGCCGAAAAACCAGCAGACCTGCACCAGAAAGGCATAGAGCGCGGCCATGCCGAAGCTGTCGTTTACCTCCTGAAAGGGGACGCGGATGGCGTTGAAAAAGGCCTCGTGCAGACTCCGGATGCCAAAATGCAGCAGCACTTCCCGAAAAATGACAAAGCAGCCCAGGGTCAGAAGCACCGGCAGCAGGGAGTCGAACATGTGCGGCAAAATCGGGTCCGCGCCTTCGGAATAATAGGGCAGGCGCAGCCGTTTTATCCTGCACAGAACGAGAAACAGGGAGCAGGAGCACAGGGTGATGACCAGCGAGCCGAACAGACCGCGTATGCCGGCCCAGGGGATCAGAAGTCCGCTGCCGGAATTTTGCAGGCCCATCATGATGAACAGGCAGGACAGCGCTGTGATCACGCCCATGGCCGGAAGCACCATGCGATCCGGATGCCGCTGATTATGCAGGGACATCAGGCTGTCGCTGATGGTGTACGTGGTTGCCAGGGCGAGAATTTCAATGGTGGAGTTGAACAGGAGGGCTGCGGGCTCCTTCCAGCGCGGGCCGAAGAAAGCGAGCATGAAATCCTGGTAGATCTGCAGGGGAAAATTGTTGACCAGCAGCCCGATGGCGGCCGCCAGCAACAGCGGCATGGCCAGCATGACGCCATGCCTGAAAGCGCGCAGCAGGGGCGCTTCATGCAGTGTGAGCAGGCCGAAGCCGTCATGGCCGGCGGAGCCTGGTGCGTACGGAACGTGTCCCATGAACGACTTATCGCCCACAAGCGATCCCGGGTCAATAGCCCGGATAGCACACGAACTGCCGGGGGCAAAAGCCCAGCCGGCAGTTCGTGCGCTTTTCAGTCTGACGCTTACCTGGCGGGGGTAAAGGTGGCCTTGGTGTTCAGGGCGGGCTGCCCGTCTTCGCCCGCATCCTCCAGGTCATCCATATTAATGGGGCGCGTGGGGCTGTACTCAAGCTTCAGGGTGCCCGGTTCGGCAATGAGCTTGGCAAAGGCTTCAACGTTCAGGCGCATATCGGTCGAAACCCTGCGCCGTTCGCTTCTTTCGGCCAGTTCTTCCAGCAGTTCGCCGGCCGTCTGCCTGCGCAGTTCCTGCACCGTCATGCCCGCCTTGTCCCCATTGTATTCCTGCTCTTCTTTCAGTATGGCGCCAAAAATCACGTTGGCAAAGGCCTTGTCCTCAAGGACCAGCGTGCACTTTTTCAAAAAAGTTTCGCCGCCGCGCTTCATGAGCGCTTCAAGGCTGCCGCCTTCGCCCTCAAAGAGCAGTTCGCCCTCGCCCTTGAAGGAGCCGAGCTTGCTGTCGCTGAGGGTGACGTCCCTGATGATGATGTCGCCCTTGCCGTCCTTTTGATTGACGGCGACATCCATGCTGCCGGAAAGCTCGAGATTCTCGCCGTAGGCCCTGGCGAATTTTTTGCAGTCGTAACTGAACTCGGAATACAGGACCGGGGGCAGCACCAGCTTGCTCATCGTACCCTTGAAGACGACTTTGGACGGATCAATGGTCAGGTTCACCACCGCCTTGTCCATGCTCATCCGCACATCGGCCTCGGGAACGTTCACGAGCAGATTTTCCATGGCCATGCCTTCTATGATCACGGGCTTTTTGGCCATGGCGCCAAGCAAAGGCCTGAGGGGATCGTAGACATTGTTTTCCATGGCCGTCAGCAGGGGGGTATTCAGATCCGGCATGTCCACCCTGCCCATGCGTAAGGCGCCGAGGGTCAGGACTTCGCTGCCGCCAAAGCTGACACGGAGCTTGTTCCAGTGCAGGTCGCGGACGGTCAGCATGCTCATGTCCTTGGCGTCCACGGAGTCGATGTAAAAGCCGATGGGCCCGACAATGGACTGGGACTCAAGGGCGTATCCCTTGACCGAGATGGAGCCTAACAGGAAGGTGGAAAGGACTTCCACCTTTTTGCTTAACGGTGCTTCCGCCTTGAACAGCGCGATAGCCTTCATGAGATCGCCGCGGATATTGTCAAAGCGCATTTCCTTGACCGTGAACTTGTCGTTCACCGGCTGGCCCATAAAGTCCACCATGCCCGAGCTTGTAAGGGTGAGTCCATCACACTGCAGCGAATCGGCCAGGTGAACCGGCCCGGTACTTTTTTCCACATCAAAGTTCAGGCCGGTTGCCGTGACGCGGTCTATTTTCATGGCAACATCCCGGCCCATGGAATCCTTCAATGTTCCGGAAAAATCTTTGATTTCAGCCTTCTTGCCAATAAAGGTCACCTTGACTGACCCGGCTGTGAAGTTTCCGGGCAGGACATTTTCTATGAAAGCCTTGACCTGCTCCTCCTGTTTCTTCTCAAGATTCGGCACAAAGGCAAAATAACCGACGGCGCCCGCAATCACGAGCAGCACGACAACTATCCCGACTATTTTTTTCATCGACATCCCTTAGGCTCCTTATAAAGGTTGCTTCGCTCCGTTTTCCGGCGCTGAACCAGAACTTGCCGGGTAAAACGAAAAGCCCATTGAATTCTCTGCATAAATACAGAGAACTACATCGGGCGCGTTGCACAGTACCTTTTTTTCTCGCGGGTGGAAAGCAGATTGTGAACAGGGCCACTGCATTTCCACTAGACAAGGCGGCGCCCCTTGGCCCGGTCAGCGGGTGTATTCGTTCAGGGCCACTTCGGCGTAGGTGTCTTCCAGGGCCTTGCGCAGGCGGTAGGCCCCCTCGATCATGGGCGCGAGCTTGGACAATCCGTCGATCTTGTCCACATAGTTGAAGGCCCCGAGGGTTTCGGAGAGCCTGCGGCGGTCTTCGGACCCGTGCCCGGTGAACATGACCACCTGCAGCCCGGGCTTGATTTCCTTGATGCGCTTCAGGGTCTCCATGCCGTCAATGCCGGGCATTTCTATGTCCAGGACAACAACGTCATAGTCCATTTCACTGATCCGCTTCAAGGCTTCCTCGCCGCTGTGGCAGGAGTCGGGGCTGATGCTGTAAAGGACGTTGAGCCTGTCCGCAAGTACGCGGCAGAGATCGGGTTCATCGTCCACAATAAGGAGCTTCATCTTTTTCATGGCTGTTCCTTTCCGGCTGGCCGTGTTTGTGCATGGTGCACGCGGGCGGAGCATATCCACAATCGCATCCGCGCGCATGAACCGTTCAGGAGGCAGAGCCCCCGAACGCGGGAAATTCCACTATAAAAAGCGCTCCACCCGGCCCTTGCTCTGCCGTATCGCGCACAGCCGGCGCCGCCTCTTCAGGCTCCCGCCCATCGCCCCGGGCGCAACGGATGCTGCCGCCCAGGGCGCTGACGATGCTGTGGCAGACAGTAAGGCCAAGGCCGGTGCCCCGACCGAGGGGCCGCGTGGAAAAAAATGGTTCGAAAATTCTGTCGCGTAAATCCGGGGCAACGCCTTCGCCGTTATCCCGCACGCTAATACGCACCAGCTCACCCTGCATGCGGCCCCGGATCTTTATGAGCCCCGCCATGCCGCCCGACGCCGCTCGCCCGGTTGCGCCCGGGCCTTTTTGCCGGAGCAAAAGGGCCTCTATGGCGTCAAGGGCGTTGCGCAGCAAATGCGCCAGCACAGTTTCCAGATCCGACGGCAAGCAGGGCAGCGGCGGCAAATCACCGGGGATGTCCACAAGTATGCGCGTGGAAAGCTCACCAGCCCGCTGTGCCAAGCGTCCGACGACTTTTTCGGCCAGACCCGGCAGCATGGCCGAGGCCTTACCGGACCGCGAATGGCCAGCCAGTTCCAGCAATTGCGCGGTTATCTCCCCGGCCCGCAGGGCCTGGTGCTTTATGACCTCCGCGCTTTTGGCCATTTCCGCAAAATCCGCCCTGCCGGCGGCAGCGTCCGCCAGCAATTCTTCAAGCCATTCCGAACGCTGCAGGATAATCTGCAAAGGATTGTTAATCTCGTGCCCCACCCCGGCAGCCAGAACGCCGAGGGCCACGAGCTTGCCCGCCTCGGCCGCGCGCAGGCGTTCTTTGTGCTCACCCGCACGCGTGCGGGCCTTGGCAATGGATTCAAGCAGGACATCAAAATCCACGGGCTTGATCAGGTAATCACCCGCCCCGCGCCGCATGCCGGTGGCGGCCAAATTAAAATCAGCTTCGCCGGTGAGCAGTATAATCTCCAGTTCCGGCCGCCCGGCCTTGAACCGGCGCAGCAACTCAAGGCCGTGCATGCCGGGCAAGTTCAGGTCCAGAAGCACTATTTCCAGATCCGGGGTGTCCGCAAGGGCAAGGGCCTCTTCAGCCCCGCCGGCGGTGAGCACTGAAAAGCCCCTGGTCCGCAGACGAAAGGCCAGGGCCTCGGCAAAGGCCTTTTCATCATCCACAAGCAGAAGCCCGGTCCGCGGCTGCCGCCAGACCCGCTCCCGGTCGGGTACATGCTCCGGCTTCCGCGCCTGATCGCGCGGACGCCCAGGCTTCAGTTTTGGCACATGCTCCTGCATGAGGCGCCCTGGTCCGCTTTTCATGATTCTTCCTTCTCTCTATTGGAGCAAATTCACTTTGAAAAAGTGTATTTGCTCTGCAAGGATTTGTCCTCAAATCCTTGCCCTGAAATGCTTGCAGGCGAGCTTTGCTCGCCACAGTTTGATGACAAACCCCGCTGCGCGGGGATTTGTAAAGGCACGCCCACTCCGGCGCTTTACGGCGGCAGTGAATGCCGCCTGCGCCTACGTGGCGGGCTGTTGCCAAAGAATACTTTGTCAACGGCCTCAGGCGAGCTT
>JAJDJN010000124.1 GCA_030267245.1 Desulfovibrio sp. OttesenSCG-928-A18 | reverse complement strand
GGCATTCAATTACCCTGCTTGGGGTTCGGGGCCAACTCCCAAAATTACCTTTGGAATATTTGCTTGACCGCGAGCAACGCTCGCCTGCAAGCATTTTGAACAAGGATTTGAGGACGAATCCTTGTTCAAAATACTGCGGCCGTATGGACTGGAGTTGTCCATACGGCCGTCTGTGTTTGTGCTATTTGCCCTGTTCCTTGAAATATTCCCTGGTGAGCTTGATCACCACCGGGCTCAGGAGCAGCAGGGCAACGAGGTTGGGCAGGGCCATCAGGCCGTTGAACACGTCGGCCAGCCCCCAGACCAGGTCAACGACCACCACCGCGCCAAGGGGCACGATCAGGGTGAAGATGCTGCGGAAGAAAAATGCCGACTTGTGGCCGAAGAGGTAGATGCAGCAGCGCTCGCCGTACACGCACCAGCCGAGGATGGTCGAGAAGGCGAACAGGGCCTGGGCGACGGCCACCACATACGCGCCGAGCTCACCAGGGATGGCCTGGCTGAAAGCGCGCTGGGTGAGCAGGGCCTTGTTCAGCTCGCCTTTGGCCGCCAGGGCCTGCATGCCTTCAGCGCCCAGTTTCTGGACCACATCGGGGGGCAGATCCGCCAGCTTGACGCTGGACAAAATGCCGTGCGCGCCGTCCATGAGCATCTCCCCGGTCGCAGGGTCCACATAGTACCAGTGGTTGGTGACCAGGACGACCAGAGCGGTGATGGAGCAGATGACGATGGTATCCAGGAAGGGGTCGAGCATGCCGAGGAAGCCCTGACGCACCGGGCTGTCCGTAATGGCGGTGGCATGCGCTATGGGGGCGCTGCCGAGGCCGGCTTCGTTGGAGAAAAGGCCACGGGCCACGCCGTTCTGGATGGTGACGATAATGGCCACGCCAAAAGCGCCGCCCGCAACGGAGCCAAGGCTGAAGGCTTCGGTGAAGATCATCTTGAAGGCCCCGGGCACCTTGTCAATGTTCCAGATAATGGCCACGATGCCGATGATGATATAAAACAGGGCCATAAAGGGCACCAGGGTACCGGCCACGGAGCCGATGCGCTTGACCCCGCCCAGAAGCACCAGACCGATGATGAGCAGAAGGCCGGCGGCGGTGCAGTAGGTGGCCAGGCCGCCGGGGATGTTCATGGCCTCGGCGATAAAGCCGAGCAGCACATAGTATACGGTCATGACGACAATGAGCAGGCGAGCCGTGTTGCGGACAAGGGCCTCGTTCCTGGTCATCATGGCGATGACCAGCAGCAGGGCGGATGCGCCGGTGCCAGCGGCGGCAAGATTCTCGATGCCGCCCATGTCCTGGGTCAGGGAAGCCAGGGAGGCCATGAGGCCTGTGGGCGCCTGCGCTGCCGCCTGGACGCTGCCTTCGGTAAATTTGTTGATCAGGTCGGCCACAGAGGCGGTAATGGAGTTGGCCTGGGTCATGTTGCCGATGCCGAAGCTGGCGACCGCGCCGAACAGGGCGAAAAGAACGGCCATCCAGGCCCAGTTTTCACCAAGGCCTTTGCGGATGTAATACATGGGGCCGCCCACATAGCTGCCGTCGGGGGTGACTTCCCGGTATTTTACCGCGAGCACTGCTTCGCAGTATTTTGTCGCCATGCCCACAAGGGCGGTCACCCACATCCAGAACACAGCGCCGGGGCCGCCGATCATGATGGCGCTTGCCACGCCGACGATGTTGCCCGTGCCCACGGTGGCGGCCATGGAGGTCATCAGGGCGTTGAAAGGCGAAAGTTCGCCTTCATGTGCGGCGTCATGTCTGCGCCCTTTCCACATCAGGGAAAAGGCCATGCCCAGCCTGCGAAAGGGCATGAAGCCCAGGCGGAGCATGAGGAATGCGCCGGTGCCGACAAGCAGGGGGATCAACAGATACGGGCCCCAGACAAAGCCGCTGGCGGCGTCCACATAGCTCTGGAGCTCCTGCATTAATGATACGGATTGCTCTCCCACAAGGCCTCCTTATTGAGGAAACAAGTTACGTAGGCTTTCGCGTAGAACAGCTTATCTTTCTAGCAGAATTTTGGCAAAAAAAAAGTGAAAAAGCAATGGGCTTGCCCGGAGATCATATCAGTGATATGCCTCCGGCGGCCAAAGGGGAGCCGGCCCTTTGGAGTCCCGGCAAGGGGCGCCGTCCCTTGTCTCCATATGGTCGAGTCAGATTCGCGGGTGCAGGATATGAAAAACGCTCATGCGGGGTCGCTTACGGAACAGGGGCTTTCGGAAAATCCGGTTGCGGGCGCAAACGCGCGCGGTTTTTTTTTCGCCCTTGCCGCGACCATAGTCTGGTCTTTCAATTTTGTGGCCGGCCGGGGCCTGGCCGAGGCCATGCCGCCCTGTACCCTGGCCCTGTGCCGCTGGCTGGTGGCCTTTGTCGCTGTGCTGCCTTTTGCCCTGCCGCAACTGCGGCGGCAATGGCGGCATTTTTTTATTCACTGGCCCTATTATTTGTGCGTGGGCGTGCTGGGCATCGCCTGGTTCAATACGGCCATATATATGGGGGCGCACAGCGTCAGCGCCGTGAACATGTCGCTTATCGCCACCTCTTCGCCCCTGTTCACCCTGTTGCTTGCCCGGCTTTTTTTCGGCGAACGCATCAGCCCGGCACGGGCGGCCGGCATCCTCATCGCCCTTTGCGGCATCGTGCTGCTTATCTCCCGTGGGGATTTGACCGTGCTGGGCACTTTGTCCTTTCATGGAGGGGATCTGCTGCTTTTGTCGGCCGCTTTCAGCTTTTCCTGCTACACGCTGCTGGTCAGAAAAAAGCCTGAAGGCAGCGGGCTCGCGGCCTATTTTACCGTCACCTTCGGGCTTGGGGCGGCGCTCCTTGTTCCCTTTTCCCTCTGGGAACTGGGCGCGGGGGCCAGGGTCGTCTTCAGCCCCGCCCTGATAATCGGTATTTTGTACATGGGGCTCGGGGCTTCATTGCTCGCCTTCTGGTGCTGGTCCAAAGCCATTGGCTACATAGGTCCTTCGCGTTCCGCGATTATTTATTATTCCCTGCCCCTGTTCAGCGGCATCGAAGCGGTGCTGTTGCTGGGCGAACCGGTGCGCTGGGTGCATTTTGCCGGGGGCGGGCTCATCCTCGGCGGCCTGGTGCTGGCCACGCGCCAAGCGGCAGCGCGCGGCTGACACACTCAGACAAGCTTTTCCAGAAAATCCTGCATCGCGTTTATATGCTCCTCGGGTGTGGAGGCGCCGGCGGTAAGCCCGGCGCTTTTGGCCGCGCGCAGCATGTCCAGCATGTCCGCGCTCAGGTCGCTTATCTGTTCAACGTGAATGGCCGGGACGCCCCTGGAACGGGAAACTTCGGCCAGGCGGCGGGTGTTGCCGCTGTTGAGGCCGCCGACAATGACCATGATGTCCACATTTTCGGCAAGGTTGATGGCCTCCTGCTGTCTGTTGCGCGTGGCGTCGCAAATGGTGTCAAGGCAGCGCACGTTGCGTTGCAGCATCTCCGAGAGCCGCTCCCGGCCCTGTAGCAGTATGGACCGCTCCTGGGTTGTCTGCGCGGCCAGAAAATAGGGCGCGGCCCTGTCCAGGGGCAGGCGCTCCAGTTCTTCAAGACTGCCGAAGACCAGGGCGTCGGGGCCGGCATAGCTCAAGAGACCGCGCACTTCCGGGTGCTCCTTTTCACCGAAGAGAAGGAGGATGCCGCCCTTGTCGCGCTCGCGTCCGATGGCCGTCTGCGCGCGCTTTACCTTGGGGCAGGTGGCGTCCACCACGCCAGCGCCGGAGGCCTTGAGCGCTTCTTCCACTTCGCGCGGGATGCCGTGGGCGCGGATAACCACCCTGTCGCCGCTGCCAACGCCTTCAGGATCGCTTTCGCAAAGAACCCCCTGCTCAGTATAACCCTGCATGACCAGCGGGTTATGGATGATGGGCCCAAGGGTGATCAGGCGCCTGTCCGCGCCCCTTTTGCCCTTGTGAGCCATAAATGAGGCCAGTTCCTTGTCCAGCCTGCGCAGGGCAAGGCTCACCCCCAGGCAAAAACCGGCCGAAGCGGCGCGAAGAACGTGCATGCGAGACTCCTGTCTGGAAATTGCCAGAGGCCGGGGCCAGTTCACACTACGGCCCTTTTGTCCTCTGCCTGCGTCAGAAAACCTTTTTATTCCGGTCTAGTACCGTAAAAGTATACTCCCTGCAAAAAAAGGTCTTCTCCCTTGGCAGAGAACAAGATTGCTCGTCGTATCAGCTGCCCCTGGAGCTGTTTGCCTCAAGACCGTCAATCAATGCTCCCTGAAGAATTCATTCAGGATGGCGTCCAGTTCCTCCCAGCTTGCACAGCGGGTCAGGGCCAGGCGCAGTTGTTTCACGCCCGGCAGATGGCGCAAATAGCGCGGAACCACGGTACGCATCTTCAACAGCCCCGGGGCCAGGCCGCTACGCCCCTGACCGGCCGGGGAGTATTCGCGCTGCAAGGCAGCGTGGCGGCGGACAAGGCGCAGTAAGTCCGGAGCGGGCAGGGCATCCGGGCAGCTTTCGCCGCGCCGCAGCAGCAGATAGCGCCTGAATATGGCGGGGTTCGCCATGGCCCCGCGCCCGAACATGACACCGGCCGCCCCGCGCTCAAGGCGGTCAAGGGCGTCTTCGGCCCTGAACAGATCTCCGCTGGCCAATACCGGGATGCGTACCGCCTTTGCCAGGGCTTCAAGGGCTCCGAGGTCCACTGTGCCTGAAAAGGCCTGCCGGGCATAGCGCGGATGCAGGGTAATCCAGGCCGCGCCCTGATCCTCCAGGGCTTTTGCCAGGTTCAGATATACCGGCGCCGAAGAATCCCAGCCTAGGCGCAGTTTGCAGCCGGCCGCTCCCGGGCCGGCGGCTGCAAAAAGCGCGCGCGCGGCGGCAAGGGCCTTTTGCGGCTCGCGCAAAAGGGCGGCGCCGGCTCCGGTTTTGGTCACTTTGGGCACGGAGCAGCCCATGTTCAGGTCAAAAAAGTCGTAGCCGCGTTCTTTGAGGATGGAGGTCGCCAGGCCGATAAAGGCCGGGTCGCTGCCGAAAAGCTGCACCACAAGCGGATGGTCCCCGGCTGTTGTGCGCAAAAGCTCCTCTGTGCCGTTATCCGCCCGCGCAAGTACGGGCGGCCCCTGCCCCGTCTGGCCCCCATGCGGGCGCTCATGCCTGGCGCGGCAGGCCTCAAGCCCTCCCAGGCCATAAATCAGGCCTTTGGCGCTGACCATTTCGGTGCAGGCGAGGGCCGCGCCCATATCCCGGCAGACAAGGCGGAAGGGCAGATCGGAGAACCCGGCCAGGGGGGCCAGCCAGGGAAAATCCGGTCCAAGAGGCAAGACAGGCCGGTGCTCTGGAAAAATGCTGTTGGTCATTATGATCGGGGTAGATACGCGCCGCAAAGGCGGGCCGATTATCCGGAAACAGGAGCCAAGGGGCCGGGCTGCCCGCCCGCCAGGCCTGGCTGCCTTGATCTGCCGCGCGGCGCAGGATATTACCGGGCGGGGCGGCGGGAAAAGAAGTTTTTTACCGCGCCTTCTTCTGTCCTGTTCTTTTCCGGGAGTGTGATTTTTTGAGTCGACTTTCCTTTACCTATGCCCAGGAACGCTGTGTGCGCCTGGCGGGCAAGCTTATGCAGCAGACAGGGATGATCCGCCCGGGCGCGCGGGTGGGGGTGGCTGTTTCGGGCGGCATGGACAGCTGGGCGCTGCTGCAGGTGCTGCGCATACGCCAGCGCATTGTGCCGTTCACTTTCAGCATCATGGCCCTGCATGTCAACCCCGGCTTCGCCCCGGACAACCACGCGCCCCTGAATTACTGGCTGCGGAACAACGGCCTTGCCGGGCATGTGGAACTGCACGACCACGGCCCGCGCGCGCATTCCGAGGAAAACCGCAAGCGCTCGGCCTGTTTTTATTGCGCCATGCTGCGGCGAAAACGCCTGTTCGAACTGTGCCGGCAATACAAGCTGAGCCACCTGGCCTTTGGCCACAACGCCGAGGATCTTGTCTCGAGTTTCATGCTCAACCTTTGCCGCACCGGGCGGGTTGAAGGGATGAGCATGAAAGAAGATTTTTTCAACGGAGCCCTGCGGGTAATCCGCCCCCTGCTGCTGGTGGAGAAAAAATTGATCAAAAAGGCCGTGGCGCAGTGGGAGCTTCCGGTATGGCACAACCCCTGCCCCTCGGCCGGGAACACCGGCCGCAGCGACATCATGCGTGAACTGGAGGCCTTCTGCGACGGGCACAAAGGGCGA